>JAVZCK010000017.1 GCA_038874435.1 Thermoplasmata archaeon | reverse complement strand
GGAGATTGTCATGCATCCCATCCTCCTTCGTTTTTATTCAGGGAATTCTTAGAAATAAATTAAGGTTTAGGAGTTGTGAATAGAACCATGCTGCTTTATATACTAGCACCCCAAATCTTTATGACCCAATGACACAAAGGGCTCATTAACAGAAAATTACTTATTTCCCAAATGTATTGGGCAATCGAGGTGCATGCAGATGACGGAAGACAATGTAATTCGAGTGGCTAACAAGCCAGCGATGAACTATGTGGTAGCGGTTGTTACACAAGCAAACAGTGGCGCCAAAGAAGTGATCATAAAGGCAAGAGGCAACGCAATAAGCAGGGCAGTAGATGTTGTGGAAATAGTGAGGAACAGATTCATCAAGGACATGGTGATAAAAGACATAAAAATAGCAACAGAACAGGTACAGAGAGAGAATGGAAGCACAATGAATGTCTCAGCAATTGAAATCACGCTGGCAAAGAAGTAAATCAGAAACTGCAAACTCAAAGACAGCAACTGGATAGCCAATACCAAATTTTTCTAGGGTCATTGGGTGGCCTTCTCCCAACACACCCATAACTTTATTGTTTCTCATCACTTTTGATCCCCTGCCACTGATGAAGTAGGGAAGCTCAACTGCAGCCAGTGTGTAATCAATCTCAAATTCTGTCAGGAAACTTTCAGCAACTGATTTGATTTCCGAGAAGCTGGCTTTTGAGTGGACTGTGGCAAAGCAGCATTTTTGCTTTTCTTCTGGTTCAAGCACAAGCCCTATTTCAAAGAACTTGAGAGGCAGAGCATGTCGCTGGTTGATGGAAATTGTTCTCAGCATGCCTGGAATAAGAGAATACCTTGCAATAGAATACTCTATGCTCTTTGGATTTTTAGCTCTCACAACTTTTATTTCCTCTGGCTTCAGCCCCATGTTTATGAAAAGTTCTCGTTCACTTCCGAGCACAAAAGAATGGATTTCCTGGGCGCCCATACCTATAAAAAAGTTTCTTACCACTTCCTCGATTTCAGATAGTGGATTTGGTTTTCCAATCGTAAAGGCCTGAGGTAGGCACTCTCTCAAATTATCATACCCATATGCAATTCCGACATCTTCTATTATATCTACATTGTGAATCACATCACAACGGTAGGATGGAACCTCAACCAATAGTTCATTCCCATTTTCTGCCACAATGTATCCCATTTTTTCCAAAAGCGGAGACACTGAAGGAATTTCAATTCCCAGTAGGGAAGCAATTTCCTCCTTCTTTACCACTTTTCGTTTCCAAGTGAAATCTGGGGTGTAGAATTTCTTCTCATCCTGGATTTCTACTGATTTTATTTTTCCACCTCGCATATGCATAGAATAGGTAAGCACATTGAGAGCAAATTTTAGGGTGCGAAGGTCCGTGCCAGTCATATCAATAAACAGATTTCTTGTGTTCTCTGTAACTTCAGTCAAGTTTCCATTGATTATTGGCGGGAAGGAGAGTACATTTCCGTTTTCGTCCAGAATGACTGGGTATTTTTCAGCATCTTCCAGAATCCAGGCATACTCTATTCCTTTCGGATGTTTCTCCAAGATTTCCCTTAAATTCATTACTTCATTGAAACCCAACGGTTCAAATGCGATGCTTTCTGGCTTCAACGCCTTGTATGTGAATGGAGGTGTAACCTTATCAAGATCATGAATTCCGATTGCCAGCTTCTTTCTCTTTCGGCCGATGGTCTCATGAAGCTTCTCTTGAATCTGCATCAGTTCAGCGATGTAGTTGCCATCAATCTCTATGTTTTCAACGACTGCACATACGACAAAAGGCCGCACTGACTTCACAGAATGGTCAACCTGCAAAACTATACCAGAATTCTCCAGCTTTATTTTCTCAGGTTTCTTTCTTCCGAGAAATAGCAAAATTGCATGCATAATTCCTTCTGGCGTGAAAAGGTCCCAGCGATTGGCACCGACCTCAAATACAAGCTTGTCCTCTTCCTGCTTTACCTCTCCACCAAGATGGATTATGCTCTGCTCCACATCCTCCAACGAAAGTCCATGCTTTTCAAACAACTCTTTTGATGCATGTATTACAGGCATTGAAAGGCGAGAGCAAACTATGAATATTAATCTTTCCAATGAAATGGTTGAACATAACTGGCAATTAGAAGTGTTGAACCCACCACAAAACCCATATACACGATGCATTTCTGCGAATTGATCACTATGTATGAAATCCGTTTCCATGGTAGAGGTGGGCAGGGGGCTGTGACCGCAGCAAATGCTCTGGCTGTTGCGGGTGCAATCGAGGGCAAGTATGTCCAGGCATTTCCTGTATTTGGTGTTGAGCGCAGGGGTGCACCTGTTACAGCGTTTGTTCGCATCGACGAGAAAGAAATAGACATTCGCTCGCAGATTTACAATCCAGACATTGTGATTGTACTGGACATGACATTGCTCAGTGTTGTGAATGTGACTGCGGGCTTGAAAAAAGGTGGAATTCTTGTCTTCAACACAAAGAAGAAGCCAGAAGAGTTCAAATATCCTGACTTCAAGGTTGCAACAGTGGATGCTACAGAGATTGCTGTGAGAAATGGCCTTGGCACACAAACGAATCCCATTGTTAATACGGCGATTCTGGGTGCATATGCGAAGGCGGTTGGAAATGTGAAACTTGAATCTATTATTGAGGCAGTAAAGCAAGAATCTCCGGTGAAGAAGGAGGAGAATGCGAAAGCTGTTAGCGAGGCATTTGAAAACACAGTATTGGGGTGGTAAATGTGAAAATCGCAATTGGGGCAACTGTTACTGAAGCTGGGAGTTCTATCAGAAACAAGACAGGCGGCTGGAGAAATATGAGACCTCAAACAGACCTCACAAAATGCAAGCGATGTGGAATCTGCATAATTGTTTGTCCAGATGCGGCGATTTCAATGAAGAGCAAAGAAGAAGGGCCTAAAACTGATTATGACTACTGCAAGGGCTGTGGAATCTGTGCTAATGAATGTCCTTTCAAGGCAATTCAAATGGTTCAGGAGGAGAAGTGAGAGCATGAAGATGGTATTGAGAGGCAACATGGCAACTGCATACGCAGCCAAGCTGGCGAAAGTGGAAGTGATTCCTGCGTATCCTATAACACCGTCAACGCTATTCCCTGAGAAAATCTCCGAGTTTGTGGCGAATGGGGAACTGAAGTGCCAGTTTGTTAAGTGCGAGAGTGAGCACTCGGCAATGAGTGCTTGCATAGGTGCAAGTGCTGCAGGCGCAAGAGTTGCAACTGCCACATCTTCTCAAGGGCTTGCGTTGATGCACGAGGTGCTTTTCATTGCTGCAGGGATGCGATTACCGATTGTGATGGCTGTGGGAAACCGAGCGCTTTCTGCTCCAATCAACATCTGGTGCGACCATCAGGATACGATTGCAGAGCGTGATTCTGGCTGGCTGCAGTTTTATGCTGAGAAAAACCAGGAGACGCTGGATTTGATGCTGATGGCTTTCAAGATTTGTGAGGACCATAGGGTGCTTCTGCCCGCAATGGTGGGAATGGATGCGTTCGTGCTAACGCACACGATGGAATGTGTGGAAATTCCAGAGCAAGAAGAAGTTGACAAATTTTTGCCACCTTACAAGCCAGTTTATAAGATAGATGTAAACAACCCGATGACATTCGGTGCCTTTTCTTCGCCCGACAACTACATGGAGTTCCGTTATGCAACTCAGCTTGCAATTGAGAATTCAGTAAAGGTAATTGATGAGGTGTTTGCTGAGTTTGAGCAAAAATTCGGGAGGAAATACCAGAGAGTCGTGCCCTTCATGGTTGAGGATGCAGAGGTTGTGTTTGTGACGATAGGGTCAATGACTGGCACCGCTAAAGAGGCGGTGAGAAAGTTAAGGAGCGAGGGCAAAAAAGTTGGGTTGATAAAGATAACCGCATACCGCCCGTTCCCAGCAGATTTGCTGAGAAAGTATCTGAGAAAGGCCAGAATTGTTGTTGTATTTGAGCGTAACATCTCGCTTGGCTATGGAGGGGCAGTTTACCCAGAAATTGTGAGTGTGTTTGCGAACACTGGCAAGAGACCGAAAATTTATGACTTTATCATAGGGCTTGGTGGTCGCGACATTGTGGTTGAGGACATAATTAAGGGCTATGAGATGGCTGTGAAAGCGGCTGATGAAGGCAGGGAGGAGTTCATTGAGTGGATTGGTGTGAGAAAAGAGGACATAGAGGTGATAAAATGAACGAGGAAAGTTTGTTTGCTCCAGGGCATACTGCCTGTGCTGGCTGCGGTGCAACAATTGCATTGCGTTTGCTTTTGGCTGCTGCAGGCAAGAATACGATTGTTTGCCAGGCAACTGGCTGCATGGAGGTTGTAAGCACAGGTTATCCCAATACTGCATGGAAAGTGCCCTACATTCATGTGGCATTTGAGAATGCAGCTGCTGTTGCCTCTGGGATCGATGCCGCACTGAAAGCAAAGGGTGAAAGAGAAGGAAAGAACATAATTGCGATTGGTGGAGATGGAGGCACTTACGATATTGGGTTCCAGGCGCTGTCAGGGATGCTGGAGCGTGGGCATGATGTCCTTTATGTGTGCTATGACAATGAGGCATACATGAATACAGGGATTCAGAGGTCTTCTTCTACACCTTACGGTGCTTCAACCACTACTTCGCCACCTGGAAAATTCAGCATTGGTGAGGACACAGTGAAGAAGCCACTCGCTGAAATTGTGGCTGCTCACAGACCAAGCTATGTGGCTACTGCTTCCGTTGGATACTATGCAGATTTCCAGAACAAGGTGAAGAAGGCACTCTCAAAGAAAGGACCGAGTTTCATTCTTGTGTATGCGCCCTGTCCGACTGGTTGGAGAACACCAAGTGAGAAAAGCATAGAAATTGCAAAGCTTGCAGTTGATACCGGCTATCTGATTCTCTGGGAAATGGAAAATGGAGATAGAAACACGCTGAAAGTGACAAAGATGCCACCGAAACCAAGGAAGCCAGTTGTGGAATTCCTGAAGGTGCAGGGACGATTCAGGCACTTGATGAACAAGCCAGAAGAACTCAAGAAAATCCAAGAATTTGTGGATGCAGAGTGCAAGAGGTATGGGGTGGATTAGGGAAAATTGACCCAGTGGTTGACAAGCGAAGCTTTAGGTTGCTTAAAGTGTCTCTATTTTCTCAACCCATTCTTCTTTCAGGATAGCTTCTTGCTTATAGATTTCTAGATTATCTGCATTGAATTCAGCCTTTATGCTGACTTTTATTTTTGACAGGTCAACTAGTTTCCAGCCAACTGTTGTAAATTGCTCGGGTTCAGTTTCTCTGATGATGAATCCCAGGAGTAAATGGAAGCCATCAGATTTTATTTTTTCAATTGTTTTTTCTTTTGTCGAATAATAAAAATCTCGTGGAGAACCTACATCTGGTCTTGTAGTAGCTTTTATGTCCACGAAGATAACTTTGTTTGTCTTGTCTATTATCTTGATGTCCGGATAGCCAACCTGCTTTAAAGATACTATTTCCTTTATCGTTTTGAAATCTTTCGGAGTATTACAAATTTCATATTCAAGAATTCTTCCCACTTCATTTGGTCTAAACGCATTTGCCTTCCTCTTTATCACCTTCCTATAGGTGTCCCTGTTTATAGGCTGGTTGTGGTACCTTAATACGATAGACCTGGCAACAGAGGAAATGTCCTCAATTAAGTCATTATCTCTATCCTTGTCTATGCTAAGCACCTTAAATCCAGTCGATGACTCAACAATTACAGGAAATGAAACACTTTCGAAGGCAGATAGTATCTCTCTTATTACTTTCTGGTATTCCCTAATTTTTTCAATCTCTTCGGACATCATTATCCCTCTTTTTGGAAAATCAATATGTTTTCCTTCTGCATCACATTATAAAGTCCAAAAATAATTTTATCTATATTCTTAACCATTTTGAACCCAATTTTCTCCGCATAATCAAGAAGAAACTCGACAGTTTTTACTTCCTGTCCCATATAGGTTGCATTTCCAATAACAATTGCGGCGTATCTATCAGGTTTCAGTACTCTATGCATTTCCTCCAAGCTTTTTTTCATATCTTCATTGTACAAATCAATCCTCATTTTGCCCTTCCCTCTAACCCCGACAAATTCCTCTCTGATTTCAGAAAGATTATACCCAAGTTCCTTTAAAGCATGGGCGTCGTTGGAAACATAGTCCAGAGCAATTGAATAAGGTGGCGAGGTAACTATACCGTCAATACTATCATCTTTTAATTTTAGTGCTCTTGCATCACCAGTCATAATATTTATGTGACCTACATTTAGGTTTAGTTTCTTAACAATTTCTACAAAGTCCGAAATTGAATGTATCATGGCGTCCAGATTCTTAAGGAATGCATTGCAAAAATCCCGCCCTCGCCTAGCATTGTCGCTTATAGCAACAAGCTTTACCATCCTGTAGAAATTCTTCACCTTATCATCGGGAATTGAACTAATTGCGTCATCGATAGTTTTACCCTCTATGTTGTACAAAGAAGGTTTTAATCTCCTGGTTATTTCATCTTTCCATTCCATAATCTGGGGTAGAACCTCAATGGACTCTGTTTTTACCCTACTCTGAAGGACGCATAGTGGTGAGACATCAATTCCAATGCAATTTATTCCTAAAAGCTGGGCCTCAACAGCAGTGGTCCCACTTCCAATGAATGGGTCAAGGACAGTATCTCCTTTTTCAAGTCCGATAACATTTAAAAGCGCTCTTATCATTTGGGGATGAAACTTTCCCTTGTATGGATAAATCCAGTGTGTAAGATATTGGTTTACTGAGCGGGTTCTATTTCTCTGGACAATCTGAAAATAGTCAGTAGGGGCTTCCCTTACAAACTTGAAGTATGCCAGTCTCTTCCTTAGCTTCTCCTCATCTTCTGTTTCTACAAGTTTAAATTCCCTCAACCCATTAGTCACTTCAAACTTTGTTCCGAGGGATTGTAATTCAAGTTGAGCTAGTGCCAGTTCATAAATAAACTGAACATTATCTAGAAGCACTAACTGATTCTCTTTTGGTATCTTCTCTGTGCTATACGCCCAGAAAGAATTCAAATCTTCCGCTTTTTTGAGCATTTGTTTACCTTTAAGATTTAATGTTTCGTTTGTCATAGTATTTCCTTGACCCTTAACATATAAGCCATTTGATGCAATTGGGGATTTATTGGGTGGCAGTTCCTTCAGACCCCAACAGCGAATCTCTCATGTTACTTCCATTAAGAATGTAATGTATTTAAATTTATTTTTGTTACCTTTTTCTTCTACATGCACTGCCTTCGACTGGCTGCGCTGAAAGTGACAAAGATGCCACCGAAACCAAGGAAGCCAGTCGTGGAATTCCTGAAGGTGCAGGGACGATTCAGGCACCTGATGAACAAGCCAGAAGAACTCAAGAAAATCCAAGATTTTGTGGATGCAGAGTGCAGGAGGTATGGGGTGGAGTAATCAAGACTGGGATTTTGCACGGCGAAGATACTCTCTGCCTTTGTCGGTGATTTCCCAGATGCCACGTTCTGGGTTAGTAAGGAGACCTTGTATTTGCATATTTAGTATTGCCCAACCGGCTCTATCCCACCATCTTTCAATAGGAGTAGACTTAAGGCGATCATAGTCCTCTGGGACTAGTTTATGTTTCATTTTTTCGTATACCCCATTCTTTATCTCAGATTTTTTTCCTCTTCCTCCCATTTCTTCAATTACCTCTAGGACCGGATTCCAATATTCTGACTGTGGTGTACCTATTTTTTTATGGTTCTTTTTAATCATTACTTTCGGTACATCTGTTTTAGACGACAGAGGTATCGATATATCTGTTACATAAATTTGTGTTCTATTTGCTATGTTCGTTAGAAACTCCCGGATAACTTCTTCGACCGGCAGAAACCCAAAGAGTTCCTTTACTTTTTCTGATACCAGTTTTACCAGCTCTGGGTCGGGTTCTTTCAAAAGTTCTTTCCATGCCTCTGGTAGTTTTTCTATACTCCTCTTCCGAATTTGTTGTCTTTCAAGTTCCTCCTCAGCCATCTTTTGTGATTCATTCCTAATCACATTTTCCTTTGCCAGAAATTTGAAGAGTTCTTCTGTGACTCTTTCTTTGTCCTCCTTGAATAAGTTGAAAGTAAGAAATCGCCTCTCCTTTTTGGGCACTCCTGGCTTCATCGGAAGATAAAATCTCCACTCTATTCCGTTTGTTAGAACTGCAAGTGGTACACCCTCCTCCAAAGAATAGTTAAGAATCTGGTCCTCATGCTTATCCAGGTTTTCCACAGGTCTTTTTACTTCCAAAAACACCCAATTTTTATCAGCATGCTGCAATGCATAATCCACAGCCAGAGAGCCCACCTTTTGCTCGCATCTTACTTCTGCGGGGTTTGTTGTGTCCCAACCCAATGCTTGTAAGATTGGTAAAATTATAGTTTGTTTAGTGTTTGCTTCATCCAGATCGAGTATTTTATCTAAAGGCCGCTTTCGTAAGTCGGAAATAATCTGAATTATTCTTTCTCTTATTTTTTCTTCTTCCATAATGGTTACCCTTCCCGAACACAATTACAATAGGGTAATATAATGCGCTAATATAAACATTTCTTACTGGGAAAGAATTTGAGCTATGCATCACCACAACTCCTATTATCCCCTTTTTCTTCCCTCTCATCATGAGCAAGGCAACAGTCATTGTCGGCACGCAGTGGGGAGACGAGGGCAAGGGTAAGATTACGGATGTGCTGGCAGAGAAGGCACACATAGTTGCGAGATACCAGGGAGGAAGCAACGCTGGCCACACGATTGTAGTTGATGATAAGAAATTTGCATTTCATCTCCTGCCTTCAGGAATTCTCAGACCTGATAAAGTCGTGGTCATTGGCAATGGTGTAGTTGTTGACCCTGCCGTGCTTTTCCAGGAACTCGAAAAACTCAGGGCGATGAACATCAAGATGGCAGAGCTGAAGATAAGTGACCGTGCCCATGTGGTAATGCCATATCACAAGCAAATTGATGAACTGGAAGAGAAACTCAAGGGTAAGTTTGGTGCTGGAACAACTAAAAGAGGAATTGGCCCCTGCTATTCGGACAAGGCGGCAAGATTCGGTCTCAGAGTATGCGATTTACTGGATGAGAAAGAATTTGTGGAAAAGCTCAAAGTGGTGCATGATGTGAAAAAGAGGTTATTAGCTACCTACGGCATGGAAATTGTGGATTTTCAGAGCATTGTAAACGAATACATTGAATATGGAAAAAAACTCAGAGAATTTGTTTGCGACACTGCCTACTTCCTCAACGAAGCAATTGATGATGGGAAATCCGTACTTCTGGAGGGTGCTCAGGGCACACACCTGGACATAGACCATGGCATCTATCCCCATGGCACATCCTCCAACACTTTTGCAGGTGGTGCCTGCACAGGCACAGGAATTCCACCATCAAAAATCGGCAGTGTAGTTGGCGTTGTTAAGGCATATACCAGCAGAGTGGGTGCTGGCCCATTTCCCACAGAGCTTCACGATAAACTTGCAGAAACAATCCGAGAAAAAGGCCAAGAATACGGCACAACAACTGGAAGACCGCGAAGAGTCGGCTGGCTGGATCTTGTGATGGTAAAATATTCTGTAATGATAAATGGAATTGATACCCTTGCCATCACAAAAGTGGACACACTTGCTGGACTTGAAAAAATAAAGGTATGTGTTGCCTACAGAATTGATGGGAAAGAGACCCAAAGATTCCCAGCAAGCATGGAAGTTCTTGCGAAAGCAGAACCAGTTTACGAGGAGTTTGATGGGTGGGAAAACCAACGCGATGCCTCCCTTGAAAGATACCTTGAATTCATTGAAAATTACTGCAAAGCCAAAATAGGGTTCGTTTCCTATGGAGAGAGAAGAACAGAAATCTTGTTCAGGTAAATATCACTAAAAAGATTTATATCGCAAAGTGCGTTTTAGTGCATGCACGAAACAGGACGAATTTTACTGGTTTGGGTGATGGTGAGTTGGCTGATTGTACACATTCCTCATGGTGTAGAAGGCACTCCGGAGATGACACAGATAGGAATTACTAACACACTCGGTGAAAGCGAAATTGTAGCTGGTAGTGTGCTGGACATTCAAACTCTGAACCCTTGTGTTGCGGATGATGAACACACCCTCAGAGTTCTCTCTCTGGTATACGATTCTCTTGCCTACATTAACAGAACTACAGAGAACGCAGAACCAGGGCTTGCTGTGTCCTGGGAGTCTACAGACGGGCTCACATGGATAGTGAAATTACGAGAGAATCTAAAATGGCATGATGGAACAAATCTCACCGCAGACGATGTGGTTTTTACATACAACTTTATCTTAAACCCAGATGCACCTTTAAAGACCTCTATATACTTTTCATTTCTGAAATGGAGTAGAATCCCTGGCTCTACAGACAAAAACGAGAGTTACTGGGAGGCCGTGCAGGAGGTGGATGCAACTACTGTTAAATTCGTGCTGAACAAGACCGTCTGGGATTTTGGCATTACTATTCTCTCGCTCCCAATTCTAAAAAAGGACATCTGGAAGAACCACTGGGACGACGCAGCATCTTGGAACCTTGACCATAATTCCACAACAGGTACATCCAAAAGCATTGGCAGTGGTGCCTACAAACTTGTTTCATGGAAACCAGGCATAGAGATTGTTTTATCTCCAAATAGAGAGTATTACAAGAGTGTTAGCGCAGGGATAAAGATAGTGAAATACGCCACCTATGCCTCGCTCATTAATGCTATGAAAAACATGGAGGTAGTCCTTGTTTTCCATCCAGTGCCTTTGGATTATTTGCCTGATTCTACACAAGTTGGTACATTCTCTGCCTTTTCATATAAGGCAAGAGAAATAACATTCCTGGGTTTTAACCTTGAGAAATATTTTGAAGGATATGATGAGGGTTCAGGGTATGAGCAAAGGAGCTCCATAGACGACCCTATTACCTATCCTATAAAAGTTGCTGGTACTGATGCAGGGCTCCAGTTCAGAAATGCAATGGGTTACTTGCTCCCGAACAACAAGATCGAAGAGAAATACCCCAATATCCTTTCGTGGGAAAATTCGTTAGTCCAGAAAGGAACGCAGTACTACAACACAAGCATAAAAACATACACCCAGAACATTGACCAAGCGATAACTTTACTGAACACTGGTAACTACAAAGACATGGATGGAGATGGCTGGAGAGAGGATTACAATGGTAGAAAAATTGGGCATGACGGTACTGTAAAAATTTACATAGATGAAAAGGCCACAACAAACCTCCAGATTGCAATGTGGCTTTGTGCAAATTTGAGAGCTGCAGGGGTGCATGCAGATACTGTGCCAATTCAGGTGCTTAACATAAGGGACTATGACCTCTTCCTCTGTAACATAAAAACAGATGAGAAGTTTGAATACATTTACAAGTTAATCAACAGTAAATATGATTACACGGACGGTATTACCAACGGAGAGAATCTCTGGAGATACAGAAACCCTGATACAGATAACCTTACAAACAGTATGCTATCTAGCCAGGGCTTTGCAAATGCAATAAAGTATGCCCAAGGAATTGTGTCAAACCATCTTCCCCTAATCCCAATCTGCTCCCAGATTCTGTATGATGTTGTAGATGTGAGCAAAGTAATGGTAAAGCCAGTGTTGAATGAGAGCATCCTCGAAAAACACAATCTTATATCAATGTCTCCTTTGAACAGTATTTCATTAGAGGCACAGGCGATTCCCTACAGAATAAACGCGATAAGTGGAAGCCAATGTGAGGTTGTCATCCGTGTCTCCGATACCGTAGGCAACCCTGTAGTAAATGCAGAAGTCCAGGTTAAAATTTCTCCATCCAATGCAATCACACCCGATGCCACATCCAAAACAACAGACAGCAATGGATGTGCCTTCTTTACACTGGGCTTAATAAAAATACTAGATACAGTACAGCTTGTGGAGATTATGTGCTTTCTCCCGAGCCAGAATGTAATGAAAAAGTTCTATCTACTTCTTGAACCTTTTGATCTGGAAATAAACATCCTTTCTGAGCCGTATTTGAAAGGGCTTGAAAACAACACATACACATTTGTATTTGAGATTATGAACTCAGGGGTTCCTGTTAGAGAAGCATTCAGCAGAGTGGTCTATGTCTCTGATACAAGGATTAAACCGTTGATTCCTGAGAATTTGAGCAACGATTCAGGTGTTGCCGCATTTGAATTTTTGATCACTGAAGATTATTTTGAGAATGCGCCAGTTCTAATGACATTTGCAGTGTCTCTTGTTGGTGGCAATGAGAAGGCATACTTAGCAACACTGGTTGTCACAACCGCTGGCTCTCAAGAGGTGACAATAACTGCATCATGTTCTGGTATTGACTGGAAAACAGGAGATGGGCAGATAAATGCTAAGGTAACTTATGAAGGCAATCCCATAGGTGCAATGACTGTGAAATGTGGAATAATGGAACTTGAGGGCATTTTTGAAATAGAGAATCCCCAGCAAATCACAAACAGTCAAGGAGAAGTAATATTCAATGCCACACTTAATCAGATGCCAATGAACTCAAGGGTCTTTGACTATTACATTGTGGTGTGCACCGCAGATTACCATGGTGTGATGTTTTCGAGAAGTATACTTCAGCTTCCAGATGCAATAAATATAATTGCCCAGCCGACTTCAGTAAATATTAAGGGAGAAAGTGGGAACATTGTTTCTATCAGTTTGAAGGTAGATGCTGAGGGTACATCCGTCCCGAATGCATGGGTGTTTGGCTGGAAAAATAGAGCTGACGGAAAGCTCGCTCTTCTGTGTCTTCCATCCCAGACAAATGCAAGTGGTGAGGCAGGCATCCAAATCAAGATAATTGGGGACTACACCGATAATGCCGTACTCGAATTGACATTTAGAGCGTTATTCTGGGGACGAGAAACAGGATGCACGGTGAGCGTGAGCATTGCAAAGGCATCAATCCCTGTTGTGTCACTTTCAATTTCAGAGACGGAGATAGAAGGCGTAGCTGGAAACTCAGTACCTGTGAGTGTGCATGTTGCTAAGGAAGGACTCCCAGTATCTAACGTAAATGTCACACTCTCGTTAAGCAGCAAGACGAATTTAGATGTTGTACCTGTCTCTGCTGTCACAGATGCTAGTGGAAACGCAGAATTTGAAATCACAGTAACTGCCAATTTCACGAAGGATGCAAATATAACAGTAATAGCAAAGGCAATTGTGGGTCTGAGCCAGTACTCTAGTAGTCCCGCTTATCTTCAAATTTATCCAGCTGGAACTAGTGCAGAATACACTGTAACCCTTGGTATTTCTGACAGTGAACTTGTAGGGAAGCAGGGTGCAGCAGCATTACTTACTGGCAATCTGAAAAAGAGTGGGGTACCTGTATCTGGTGTGAACTTTACAATAGAGGTAACTGGAACCTCAGATATCTACATCGAGCCCGACATTTACACTACTGATGCAAATGGAAATGCATATTTCACCCTCACTGTAACAAAAAACATTGATAAGGATGTAGAAGTCATACTCAAGGGTAAGGTTACTGTAAATGGTAAGGATTACTTTTCACAGCCAGTTACATTGAAAATTAAGGCATATGAAGAGAAGAAAACACCAGGATTTGACTTTACAATTGCGGTGCTTGCTCTGGTCTTAATTGGGGGCTTCACATTCATGAGAAAAAAAGATTATATAGGTAAACGATTTAAGGCATAACAATCGGAGGCAATGAATATGGCTGAAAAACCACATCTAAACCTCGTATTCATTGGTCATGTAGACCATGGGAAGTCGACAACAGTGGGCAGGCTACTGCTTGACACGGGATACATCAGGCAAGAGGAAATCGAGAAGTACAGAGAGGAAGCAGAGAAGAAAGGCAAGGCAACATTTGAATTTGCCTGGGTCATGGATCGGTTAAAGGAAGAGCGAGAAAGAGGAGTTACAATTGATATTGCACATCGGAGATTTGATACTGATAAGTACTACTTCACAATCATTGATGCACCAGGTCACAGGGACTTCGTGAAAAACATGATTACAGGGACAAGCCAGGCAGATGCAGCTGTGCTTGTAGTGAGTGCTGCAGAAGGAGTACAAGAGCAGACGAAAGAACACATCTATCTTGCTAGAACCCTCGGTGTACCCCAGATGATTGTGGCAGTGAACAAGATGGACAGACAGGAAGTGAACTACAGCGAGGCAAGGTACAATGAGATTAAAGAAGAAGTCACAAAGTACCTGAAGAGTGTTGGTTTCAAGATGGAAAAAGTCCAGTTTGTTCCGATAAGCGCTTATAAGGACGATAATATAACCAAACTCTCTCCAAATATGCCATGGTACAAGGGCAATACATTTATCCAGTGTTTGAATAACCTTGAAGTTCCACCAAAGCTCAAGGACAAACCGCTAAGGCTACCTGTACAAGACGTTTACTCAATCACAGGAATAGGGACAGTACCAGTGGGCAGAGTAGAAACAGGAGTAATGAAACCAGGCGACAAGGTTATATTCATGCCTGCAAAGGTCTCTGGCGAAGTAAAGTCCATTGAAATGCATCACGAATCCATACCACAGGCGGAACCAGGTGACAATGTAGGCTTCAATGTGAGAGGCATAAACAAGAACGATGTAAAGCGTGGAGATGTAGTTGGACACGAGAAGGATCCACCCACAGTAGTGAAGAGCTTCACAGCCCAGATAATGGTGTTGAACCACCCAACAGTGATTACCGCGGGATATACACCTGTGTTCCACTGCCATACTGCACAGGTTGCATGTACAATCACAGAAATCCAGAAACTGCTCGACCCAAGGACTGGCCAGCCAATCATGGATAAGGAAGGACAGGTAGAGGGCGGAAAAGTAAACTTCATAAAGACAGGTGATGGCGCCATCGTCAAAGTGAAACCCACAAAGCCGATGGTCATCGAGCGGGCAAAGGACTTCCCACCACTTGGCAGGTTTGCGGTCAGAGACATGGGCCAGACCGTAGCTGCTGGTGTGGTGATCGACCTCGAAAAAGCATAAACTCTTTTACCTTTTCCTTATTTTGGAGTGATCAGATGACCCAGAAGGCTAGGATTGCATTGAGTGGCTGCGATGCTGAAAAAGTGGATAGCGTTTGCTTGAAAATCAAGGAAATTGCGCAGAGGACCGGTGTTGCAATCAAAGGGCCAATACCTTTGCCCACAAAACGACTGGTTGTGCCTGTGCGAAAGGGTCCAGATGGCAGAGGCACAAGCACAATTGATAGATGGGAAATGCGTGTCCACAAGCGTCTCATAGACCTTGACGCAGATGAGAGAGCACTGCGTTTGCTCATGCGTCTCCCAGTGCCAGATGGAGTCCACATTGAGATTGTGTTGAAATCAGAGGCATAAAAATGCCTGCAAAAGTTGATTTGGACCTTTGTGTGGGCTGTGGGAGCTGTGAGGAGAGTTGCCCTGAGGGTGCGATTACACTTAATTCTCATGCGAAGATTGATGCAGGCAGATGCGTCGAATGTGGCACATGTGTAGAGGCATGTCCACAGGGAGCTATTTCAATTATTTGAGGTGAGAAATGGAAAGTGTTTATGTGTTGATTGAGACGGACTCAGGTGCACTTGAAAATGTAGTTGCGGAACTGCGAAAGAGGGCAGGTGTAAAAGAGGTAAATGCAATTACTGGCCCCTTTGATGTGATAGTGAAAATCGAAACAGAACACATAACAGAAGCACTGCAAACCATTGTCCATGACATCAGAAAAATCAAAGGCGTAAAGAGCACTGAAACGCTTGTCTGCATAAAATTATAGATGTATTTGCTTGTTCTCTACCTTCTGCTCTTTGTTTCTCTCGGTTGTTTTGGTGTCGGTTGCTTCTCAAAAAAGAAGCTGAGATACAAAGCAAGGATTGCGGGATATATTATTTTTGGTCTTTACTGGCTCTTCTATACACCTCATTACTTCTACATCCACGACTATCTACCAATGTTTCTCTCAGGAACCGCAATTCTGGGTTTTGGCTTTCTCGCCTACAATGAATACATTTCGTTCCGCATGGAAGAGAAAAATGAAAGCATGGAGTTCTTAGCGAAACTGATTTTCGGTGCGGGAGTGGCATATTATGTGATTGATTGCATCCCTGGTATCAGTGCAATTCTAATTCAGATCGTCACAGAGCAGAGTGTCTGGTTCGCAAATGCACTGTTCATGAATGGAGTCACAACAGGAGGATTAAATTATCTCGGCAACTCCCAGTTCATTCGTAGCAATTTTGAGGAAATTTACATGGAAGTGGTTTGGAACGGCAAGAATGTAGTGAACATTGTTCTTGCTTGCACTGGAATTCAGGCGATCGTTGTGGATGTGTTTGCGGTGCTTGCCACCTCCTCAAGCTTGAAAAGAAAATGCATGTGCATTGGAATCACAATTCCAGTAATCTACTTCGTGAACGCAATTAGAAATGCAATTGTGATTTACTGCACCGCAACAAATTATTCTTGGTTTTCTGGTGTCACTGGCTTTGAGTTCGCTCATAATTTTGTCGGCAAAGTCATAAGTTTTTCTACCCTTTTCATTCTTACCCTTTTAATGTTTAAAATTCTGCCCGATTTTTACGAGAAAATCATAGGAATTGTAGAGCTTTTCAAGCGTGTGAAAAACTACAGAAACAGAAACTCTGGCTCTCACAAAACCATTACCTTTTAATACTCCTTCTTTATCCCTTCTTTCGCATGGTTGAGCAATTGTTGAAGGCAGATACCAGATGCTTCTCAGATGAGCGAGAAGGAGAGATAGAATGCAGGGGTTGTAGAGCCAGAATAAAAATTCTTCCCTATGATGTAAGAGAGGGTTTCTGCTATGACTGTCTCGACCACTGGAAACCAAATACTGACCTCTTTACTATACCTATAAAGCCCAAGTATAATTCCAAACTTGATGATTTCTGTTAGTTTCTTTCACACCAGAACCAAGAATGTATGCATCGCTTCTCAAATCCAAGCTTTTTGGCTAAATTTTTTGAAGGTTCATTGTCAGTCCAAATATGGATTCCTACTATTCTCCCAGTTCTGAAAATTTCCTCGGCAAGGCAGGTACTCACGCTCTCAGCCAGACCTCTGCCTCTGAAGTCCTCAAGCACATGGAGAAAGCCCATTATTCCAATTCTCGTTGTGAGATTGTGGATACCTACCCAAGCCACAAGCTTTTTCTTATCGTAAATTCCAAACGCAGGATAACGCTCAATTCTGCTCCTAATGTATCTCTTATCGCCTCCCCAGAATTTTGCGATTGTGCCCGCTGCATCTTTTTTCAGCTGCACACATTCATGTCTCTTTCTCCCTCTAAAATCTTCTCTTGTTACAGTATAGAAAAATGAATCTCTACGTTTTAACCATGGAAAATTTCTTTCAATAATTCCAACATAATCCTCGTTCACTGCAGCAAAAAAAAGGTTTTTTCTGCGTTTTATAATTCTAAGCGCACTTTCAAAAGTTTCGGGATTCCCAAATGGATAAATTTCGTCTTTGTCAACAAGAAAACCTCCATCCATTGCGTTCCCCATCACAACTATACAGCCCGCTAGAAGCATGTACTCTCCATAAAAATTCTCAATTTTCTGGAAGTGCGATTTCAGGTCCATGAAAACAAAAATGTGAAAAAATATTTAACACTAATTCTTCAGGTATGAGCATACCAGGCACCTATCTTCGCTTCAAACCCATTCTTTTTACAGAGCTTTCACAACTTTCTTTCTACGAATGTGCCTGTCCTCTCTTCTTTCACTTTTACAACCATTTTAGCCAATTAAGATACAAAGGGAAATCACTTAAAATTAGACAGCCTCTGTGTTAGGTAAATATTAAATACTTTGATGCAATATGCTATGCATGCCATTATTAAATTTGAAAACAAAGGTAGATGATATTCTTCTCAGACGAGACAAAGAAGATGGACTTCATTAAAAATAAGGTGGGAACAACAAGATTTCACTCACTTCTTGATGGAAAGGCCGTGGGTATTCCAGCAACCATCAACCGGGCCGAACTCAATGGTCGCAAGTTAGCGATTGTGGGCTTTAATGGTGTCTGGGAATATGAAGATGCGGGTTGGAGTGGTGAAAAGGCGTTCTTCCAGCAATGCCTCAATCTCTGTGAGAATGTATTCAGGGTCCATCTTATGCGAATCCCAGGTGTTACTGTGAAGCCGCTGAATGAGACCATTGCCGACCCAGTTTATGCAAAGATAGCACCTCCTAACGTCCTGGACAAACTCTGCATGGGCTACTTCAAGTACAGTTCAGTATTGAGTGCAAACGGATTGAAAATCATTCACCCAGGTGCACGGGCTACCTATGGACCCTGGTTAGAAGAAATGAGAGCACTTGCCCAATCTCTTAATTGTTGACTATGTAATTAACTCTCAGCTCGGCATTACAATAGTGGGAAAAGGCGTAGTCAGAAAAAAAATAAAACCTTATATGAAAGTGGATGTGGAAATGTATTCTGCACATGCCCCGAAATGTGTATGGAGTGCTGAAATCCCGAAGAGAAAACCTCCGGCCATAGACACAGTTATGTCCTCATTGTCCAGTGTTGTGAAGGATTATGGGATTGAGGTTCCTGCAGAGGTAGATTTAGTCAGGGTTTCTAGCATGAGCATCTTTAAGGAATTAGGTTTTGGCGGTTTGGTGGAATATAAAGCAAACTTTGGAGAACTGGGGATCGAAGCTCCAATAATCTATGAGAAACTAGCAGATGCTATTGCAACAAAACTGAAAATGGATATGGGAATATAGCTTTTCTTCCCAAATACTCTTTTTTGTGCATTCTAGAAATTATCTGCCCTTCCACCCATACCCATAGACCACTGGTACAAGCAAAAACGCAAATCCTTGATTCACTGCCTTCTTTGCTTCAACTAACATTTCCTTAGGCACATCAGCAAATTTAGCTTCAAAATCATAGCATCTCCCGATTTCCTCGGGTGTGAACATGCCCTGCAATGCATCCAGTTTCACCTCAAGCCCACGGTTTCTGCAGAGTTCCCTCAACTTTCTCCCGATGAAAGGGTCTGCCCCTCCTTCCTTCAGTTTCACAACCACTTTTTCCCAGATGCCTTCACATGGATAGTCCACCCTGCCACCATAGTCGGGCTCTGAAAGAATCCCCACATAGCCAGATGGTTTTAAAACCCTGACAATTTCTGAAAAAACCTTATCTGGCTCTTTTACCCAGAGCAAAAAATTTGCAAAATAAATTCCATCAAAAAATTCATCAGGAAGCTCAAGAGCATGGGCATCCATCTCCTGAAACTCCACATTTCTCGCCTTTACACGCTTTTTTGCAATCTCAAGAAATGCATTGTTTATATCTATGGCTGTAACTTTTGCCTCTGTTCTTTCTGCAATTTCCTGCGTGATTACACCTGTGCCGCAACCAAGTTCAAGCACATTCTTGGCGTTGAAGAGGTCTGTATGCCTGTAAACAAACTTTCTGGCTTCTTTTCCCCAGCTTGCCTGGTAAATAAAAAATTCATCCCATTCCTCAGCTCTCACACCGCACCACCAGTGGGACTCTGACAAACTGTGCCTGTCTCCATGAGATAGAGCGGACAGCCCGCACCACAGATATTGAAATCTGCACATTTTTTGCACTTCTCTGGTGCATACGCCCTTTCCCTGATTTTCTTGCAAAGCTCTGCATTCCAAATCTTCTCCCATGGGTCTTTGAGGATGTTGCCCACACTCTCGTAATAGCTCTGACATGGGATAACTTCGCCATCCGGCTCTATGCACATGTTGCTCTTTGCAGCGGAGCACTGCTTCGCACCCACTCCATAATTTACTGGGTTAAAGTTACAATACTGAGTTGGAGTGTACCAGATGAAACGCATTCCAAGAGCTAAAGCTGTCATCTTTGCTTTCATAACTGGCTCTATCAATTCCTTTTCATCAAGCCCGAGTTCGCATTCTCTGCCTCTCCCAGAATAAATCAGGCCATTGCAGGCAATGTTTTTTACCCCCAAACTATGCAAAAATTTCACAGTTTGCTCAATTATATCCTTGTTCAATTTTGTGATTGTGGTGTTTGTGAGCACATACAGCTTTGTGTCCAGCGCATTTTTCAAGCCCTGAATTGTTTCCTCAAATGCGTTCGCTTGAACCATTTTGTTGTGAATCTCCTTATCTGCGGATTCAACGGTAATTTGCACATGGTCGAGGCCAGCATCCACAAGTTTCCGCAGGTAGTTCCTGTCCGCAAGCTTTCTCCCATTTGTGTTCAGCCCTGTAACAATGCCATGTTTTTCAGCTCTTTCTATGAGTTTTTCAAGCCCATCGTAAAGGGTTGGCTCGCCACCTGTAAAAACAATGTGGGGCACACCAATCTTGTGAAGTTTATCAATCACCTTGAGCCAGTCCTCCAACTTCATTTCCTTTTTTTCTCGTTCACCCACATAGCAGTGTAGGCATTTATCGTTGCACCTGTATGTTAGAGCCAGGTCCATTCTGTAGGGTGCTGAAACTGGGGTTGTAAATGGCTCCACAACCTCCACATCAAGATATGAGATTGGGCAGATGTCAGGATTTTTGACCAGATTCGTGATGAGTTCCCGCATCCTTTTCTCATCCGCACTTGCCTGTTTCTTTCCAACTCTGTATCTTGCCCTTACCTCCTTTACCACCTCTTCACTGCTTTTCCCAGAAAGAATTGCAAGTGCGTACTCTGCAGCAGTGGCATTCAGATGGAGAATTCTGGCTGCGTTGATGATGAGGACTGCCTTTCCACCTGGCTCTATCCTAATGTGAAATCTCGCACCCTCAAACTCTCCCTTGCCAAGAAAGTGATGCATTCCTGGTGGCAATGGCTTTTTTTTCCCGAATACCCTTTTCAGAAACGCACTCACCATTATCTTCCACCTCCAGCACAAGCACAAGCACAGCCCGCACAGGCACATGCACAGGCGCAGCCACCACCTCCGAAACCTCCAGTTCTCGTTCCGCCTCCAGTGGATACAGGCGCAGGATTCGTAACTGCAGAAACACTCTGGGTAAAGCCAGTCACATTTCTGACAAACTGATTCGCAGAGTTCTGAATGCCAGAAACAATCTGGTTTGCGAATTCAGAGCCAGGTAGCATTGGAAGGGAAGGGGGTGTACCTGCTGATGAGGGTGCACGGGTGGGTGCTGAGGGATGGATATAAACAACTCGTGGGTAGAAGAAGGGATACCAGTAGGGTGTTCTGTAGTGGCCAGTCCCATAGTTCTTTTTCAATTCTCTGTCGAAGCTATCGTCCATGTACATCCAATCAAAGTTATCCTCAAGGATTTTAAGCTTAGCATCATCCATCTGGGCTGCCTTTACCTGCTCCCATGCTCTCTTTATTATTTGCCTGTAGTAATCTGCGGTTTCCTTCCTTGAAAAGCCCCGAAGTTTGGTTTCAACATCCTTTATTAACTGAACTGTTGCACTTTTCAGAATTTCCTCGTCTAGCGTTCCATCTGGCTTTATTGCGGCTCGGAAACCAACTTCATATGGGTGTAGGTCATTGTAATCTGTGCGTAAAACCCTGAGCACAAGTGGATTGCGACTCTCAACAGATATCACTCCTTTTTTGTACATGCCAAAGAACACCATGTTCACAATTTTGTTAAGTGGGACCTTGAGTAGCACAGCTGCCTCCGGTGCAGTCAAACCATACTTTATGCCCATTCCCTCCACACCCACACTGGGCGGTAAATACTCCATCTTGCTCTTCCAAGAGGTGTAGAATGCAATGCCCACCACTATGAGAATGAAGATGCCTGGGCCGCAGGTGCAGCAGTAATAGGGGATGTAGAATACAAAGTCATTCAGAAAATTATCCCAGAAACTAGGTTGTTCTGGCTCAAACACATTTGTAACTGCACTTCTTGGGAAAGAAACACCATACTTATGCTCATAATTCCCACTTGAATTCCAGGTAAACTTTATTTTCCCATCTTCAAATCGCATCCAATCAGGGGTTTGATGATGCCATTTTGTTGAATTCGGGTCTGTCACTGCTGGCGGAAAAATTATAGTGGTCTGGAGAAATGCCATGTCTCTGCAAAAATCACCCCACCATGTGGGATAGAACTCCACGCTCGCATAACTCGAGTTTTCAGTATCTGGATAAACCATTCTGGTTACCTTGCATTTTGTGTATATCTGGAGATAGGGTAAGGTTTGATACTGGCCTGGAATTGGAATTTCATAACCGCAGGAAATGGCGGAAGATTTTTTTATACCAGATAATTGCACAGGTGCAAAGGAGCCAGTGTAGAGGGTTGCGGAAACAGTGCTCAAGTCATAGTACTTGTTTGGCATTCCTATGTCCACATAATCAATTGTAGCATAATTTTGGAATGTGATTAAATAGGTTATCCAAGCAGAGCCATCCGTCTGAATTTCGCAAGTAGCAATCTCCTCTTCAACTAGAAAGTCATATTTTGTTGTAGGCGTGGGTTTTTCCTGGGCACCAGACACTGGAATTGCCAGTGTAATAAGAACGATGAGAAGCAGAAGACAAGCTCTCACCATTTCGGCTCCTCCTCAAGCATGTAGGTAGTTCCACAATACTCACAGGAGATAAGGACGCCGCCAGAGACAACCTTGATGCTCTTCTGGCTCAAGTCAGCACCACAACTTCTGCATTTCAAGCGCTCAAGATTCATGTTGCCATGCAAATCTAGCTTCTGTGAGATTTCTACCTTCTGCGTGGGCTTTGGCTCAGTGAGCTTTATTGCAACTATTATGACTAGGGCAATTCCAATCATGATAATGCCAGTGAGCAATGTCATCCATGGATTTTCATTTGCAGGTGCAGCCCAAATCCAGAGAATACCAAAGAAGAGCAGAATGCCAGCCACGATGTAGCCAATCAACTTTCCCGCTTGCATGATGGATAAAAGATGTTGGGATATATAAGGATTATAGAGACAATCCAACCCAATCTTTTTTATCTTCTCTGCCATAGTGGGTGCGAATGACAGAGGGCAAGAAAGAACCAGAAGAGAAAGAACAGGTCCCGGACTATGAAAAATTACCGAAACATATAGTCAAAGAAAGAAAAGAAGCGGTCTGGAGAGTTAATCCTGACTACTATAAACCAGTTGATTACGAAAAACTGCCAAAGGTTGTCTTGATTGAAGAAAAGAAGACACCTCTCCGTATCAATCCCAAGTACAGATTTCCTCCAAGAATCGTAGCTGCCTATCCAGCACCGCCACCCTCTGCATCTTATGCTCCGCAACCGCAACCAGAGAAGGAAGAAAAAGAGAAACCCAGATTTTTCATTAACTCCAACTTCTTTAAATTGTTTGTTGGACAGTTTGTGAGCCGTGTCGGAGACCAGATTTACCTGCTCGCAGTGATGTGGTGGGCATTGAATTATCAGGGCTCAGCAATGGACATGGGGATTGTGGTTCTTGCGAATTCAATTCCACTTGTGGTGCTTGGACCCTTCTGTGGTGTGCTTGCAGACCGCCATCGTAAAAAAACACTGATGATGGGTGCGGACATTGCAAGGGTGGTTATAATGCTGCTAATGTTCTTTCAGGTTTTCTGGTTTGGACATCTCTCGCTGCTCTCAATTTACCTGGCGGCAATTGCAATTTCCTCCTTTGCATCCCTCTTCAATCCTGCCTCTGTTTCAGCGGTACCACGCATTGTCGGAGAGCAAAATCTTGTGCGAGCGAACAGTTTGCTGGATATGGGAATGTACACTGCAAATGTCACAGGACCAATGCTTGCCGGTCTCCTCATTGCTTTCCTCCCGATAAATGATGTGTTTCTCATCACAGCGTCCACCTTCTTCTTCAGCTTTGTGCTGATTGCTTCAATGAAAATTCCAGAACTTTCCTCCTCAGAAAAAACAAGTTTTCTTGTAGATTTCAGGGAGGGCTTGAACTATCTCTCCAGAAACAGGTTCATGGTAAAACTCGTGGCTCTGTTTGGTGCCGTAAATTTTTTCGCAGGTGTGATGGTGCTCTTTCCAGCCATATTTGCAAAAAATGTCTTTCATGCTGGTTCTGTAGAAATGGGAATGCTTGAAACCGCAATTGGTGTTGGCGCTCTGATTGCCACTTTTTACCTTGCCTTCAAGAAAGAGATGAGCGTGTTGCCTCTTTTCAAATATGGCAAGTTATTCCTCCTTGGAACTGCCTGTGCGTTCCTGGGCATGGCACTCTCGCCCTGGTTTCCTCTAACTGCTTCTTTCTTCCTTATCTTCGGTCTCATCCTCGCTCTGACAAATGTGTATGTAACAGTGTTCTTCCAGGTAGAAACAGAAGGGCCTTTGCAGGGTAGGATAATTTCCTTCCTTTTCACAGTGGCATCCTTTTCGCTGCCTGTCTCGTTCTTCACATTCTCAGCCCTGCTCATGTATCTTCCTCCCTCCACGGTTGCCCTTATTTCTGCCCTTGGCATCTTCCTGCTCTGCATCCTGTTTCCTGGTGAGAAGGAATATAGAGAGAAGGCGAGAAGTGGTCAGCAAACTCTTAAATAACTCCCGCCATATTTATTCCAACCTTTAAGAGGAGACGGCAATGCTGGGTCTTGAAAGCTTTAAGAACAAAACCTTTTCGTATCAGAAAGAGGGCAGAAACTTCGTTTTTCGTCATGCCCAACCAGAGGATGCGAGCGAAATCCAGAACCTTTACTGGAAAATTTATGGTCCAAATTACCACTCAAAAATCATAACTGACAGAGAGGTAATGCTGGAGACGATTGCAGACCCATCATTTCTCTGGCTTCTGTGCTGTGAGGAAAAAAAGGTTGTTGGAAGTGTTCTCTTCGAGGTGGATGTTGCAAACCGCTTGGCAAAGACATTCGGTGCAGCAGTGCATCCTGACTACAGGGGTTTTTCAATCATGGAAAATATGACAATCTTTGGAATTGAATTGATTATTCAGAAATCCCGCACTGCAGACACAATCTATGCCACAACAAGAACATTGCTCGTTGCACCCCAACGAATAACAGAAAAGCTCGGTTTCAAGAAACTTGGGATTTTTCCGAATGTGAAAAAGGTTGGTGAATATGAAACCCATACGCTTGCAGTTTACTTTGCACCCCATGCCCTCGCAAAAAGATACACCAGAATCCAAGGATTACCGCCAGAAGTTCACTCACTCTACAAAATTGCAGCAGAAGAAGTGGGCCTACCTGCTCTCCCAGTGATTGAAGAGGAAAAATTCTATGCGGGCACAGATAAAGCCAATGTACCAGACATAAAATTTGAGGTAATTGATGCACCAAAGTACATAAAACGACACTTTGAAGAGTGCAGAAAGGCAGGCATCATCAACATCCATCTTTTCTCCTTCCACACGCCCAACCTTCTGCTCTGTAGCACAGATGGGTTTACAGAGGTTTTCATGTATTTTGAGAAGGAGTTCCAGCACTGTGCAATCATCGGCGACAATCTCAACAATCTTTATTATGACCATTACTTAAATGCAATTTCAAAAGTAATGTATGACCTGGGAGCAATGTACATTGAATTGTTGGTGCCAGCAGATGAGACAGACCTGCTTTTCAAGGCATTGAAGGCAAGGTTCATTCCCTGTGCTTACTACCCATGCATGCGATATGTGAATGGGTATTTAAGGGACTATGTGGTGCTCTCCCGCACTTTTGAGGCATTTGATTTCATGCAAATAAAACTGGTGGGCAGATACAGTGAATACCTCAAGCACTATGTGAAGGTGTGGTCCAGGTTCTACCTTAAGAAGCAGGAGGAAGGCAAAGATGGAAAATCAGAGTGTTGAAAAAGCCAGGCAAGAAAAAATTGAGTTTGTGCATGGAACTGCTGCATACCTGCTGAGACATGCAGTTGAAGAGGACTGGGAGCAGATAAGAAACCTCTATACTCCTGATGATATTGCGAACTTCAACATCAAGGAGGCAGCCAGTAGAAGTGCATTCCATGCAACAATCTGCTCACAAGATTACTTCTGGGTTGTGTGCATAAACCAGAGCAATGGAAAGATGGAGGGAAGCACAATTGTGCAAATTGACCATGAGAACCGCATTGGGCGTGTGATAGGGCTGGTGATAGACAACGATGAACTGATTGGAGTAATTATCGAAAAACTCACGGAATTTGCCAGGGTAGTTCTCACTGAAAAAGAAAACATTGTGGACAGCTTTTACATGGAGTTGCGCACTTGCATCCCTGGTGTTGATTTTGAACACTCACCTCTGTCAACCAAAGTTTTTGGAATCTATCCAAATCTCAAAAAGGTTTCGGATTATGAAACGCTATTACTTTTAGTATTTGCAAGTTCTAAGATAAAAGAAAAAAGGGACGGAAATGTGAAAGTGCTGCCACCGGAAGTGAAACAAATTTACACGATTGCAGCAGCCAACCTCGGTTTACCGGATGTCGCAGAAATTGCAGAAGGGAATTATGCAGATGAAAGAAAAACCGAAGAATCTCTCAAAATCAGTTTTGAGGCCATCACTGCACCGATGTTTATTCAGCGAAGATTTGCTCAGCGAAAGAAAACATCCACAACAAATGTGCGGTATTTCTCATTCTTTGAGCCAGACCTTTTGCTCATCTGCGATGATGGAATCACTGAGGTCTTTGTTTATTTTAACAGAGAGTCAAGGTATTGCATGCTTATTTCTGAAAACATGAAACGAAGCCACTACGAAAAATACCTGGAGGAGGTATGCAACACAATGTCGTTTCTCGGTGCGAGGTATGTGGAAATCATGCTCCCTGCTGATGATACCGAACTGCTTTTCCGTGCCCTGCGAGCCAGATTCATTCCCTCTGCTTACTATCCCTGCATGCACCCAGAAAATGGGTTCTTGAAGGACTATGTTGTTTTTTCCCGCACCTTTGAGGCATTTGATTTCAATAAGATTCAGATTACAGGCAAGGCAAAGGCATATCTGGACCATTACATAAAAGTGTGGTCAAAATTTTACCTTTCAAATGCACTCCAGCTTTTTGAGGAGGTTTGAAAATGAGCGAAAAAATGGCAATTGATGAATTGATAGAGTATGGTGCTTTCAAAACAGGGAGCAAAGCAGATGAACTGTTTTTCAGGGCAATGAAGGAGAATTTTGAGTTCATGTATGAGCACTCACCGCACTACAGATTGATATGTGAGCATGAGGGCTTTACTCCTAGCAATCTCAGAAATTTTGAGGACATTTACTCTCTTCCCTATGTCTTTGTTTCCTGTCTCAAAATGTATGACTTCAAGTTTCTACCAGAGGAAAAAATAAAGCTGACTCTCACCTCTTCTGGAACTGGCGGTCTGAAGACCAAAACCTACCTTGATGAAATCACGCTCCGCCGAATTCTAGACATCGCATGGAGAATCCACGATGAAATGGGCGTGGTTGCCACAGAAACAGAGTGCAATTACCTCCTGTTTTCCTACGACCCCAATTATGCAAAGGACCTGGGCACTGCCTTCAGTGATGAATCCAATACAAGGTTCACGAAGATACGGAGCAAGTTCTACGCAATCCAGTGGAACGGTGAGGAAAAGGGCTTCGTGTTCTCTCCAGAGGAAACAGCAAAGAAGCTTGTGGAATTTGCAGGTGAAAATGTGCCTTTGCGAATCTGCGGATTCCCAGCCCATCTCATAATTACGATAGAAGAGTTGAGGAAAATGGGATATTCAAGATTGCCGCTTCACAAGGATTCCATGCTGCTTACAGGCGGGGGCTGGAAAACCTTTGAGGACAAGAAAATTGAGAAGCCTGAGTTCAGAAAAATGGTTTCTGAGTTTTTTGGAATTAAACCTTCGCAATTGCGTGATTCCTTCGGATTTGTAGAACATGGAATTCCCTATCTCGACTGCGAGGAGGGAAATCTTCACATTCCTAATTATTCAAGGGTGGTTGCCAGAAATCCGGGTGATCTCTCAATGCTAGAGCTAGGAGAGCAGGGTCTCTTGCACTTTTACACGCCTTACCATTTTGCCTATCCAGTTCTTTCCGTGCTCTCAACTGACTATGGTGTGGTGGAGGAGGGTTGTACCTGCGGAAGACCTGGATACATTCTTAAAATCACAGGGAGGGCGGGAAGAACAAAGTGGAAGGGCTGCGCATTCAAGGCGATGGAGACCTTGAAGGAGGGAGCATGATGGAGCGGGAAAACTATCTGTTCGGAAAGTTGGAGCAAGTAAGAAGGTTCGGCCAGGCAGAAATCGAGGAAATAATTGCAACTGCAAGGAAGAAGGGTATGCAACTGCAGCAAATTCCGGCAAAGCAAATTCTGAAACTTCTTGCAAAAACTGGCAGCGAGCTTCTGAAGGAGAAGGAAAAAATAATCCCGGAGCTTGAAAAGGAACTCCAGTTATCCAGAGCCATGATTGAACTCTGTTTTACCTACCTTGAGGAAATTCTGAGTTATGAGGGAATGGCAGAGCGGGTGCGAAATGAAATTGGTTCAGTTGAAGTCCTCGATGGTTTTGTTGAAAAGCTAGGTTATGAGGGAATGGTTCATGCAGCACCGCTCGGTGTTGTGTTTTTTGTTCCAGCAGGTAACATCTTCCTCTCAACCATCGACACATTTGCTGCAATTCTTATCACAAAGAATGTCCCGATTGTGCGACTGAGCAGCGACAATGTCTACTTCCCTCTGCTTTTCGCAAAAAAAATGCGGGAGCTTGACGAGGAAGGCATAATTTCCTCTGCCTTCTGCATGCTGAACATCGAGCGAGATGAGGTGGAAACCCTCAATCTGCTCAAGACCAGATGCGAGGCAGTTCTTGCCTATGGCGGAGACGAGGCAATGCGGTTCTACTCCAGCAAATTGCCCTACACCACAAGGTTCATGGGCTTCGGTCCAAAAATTGGTGTTGCGGTAGTTGCACCGGAGGATTGGAGGGAAGAAAACATTCCAGATATTGCAAGGCGGATTGCAAGGGATGTTGCCATTTTTGACCAGGCATCCTGTGCCAGCCCCCAGAACCTCTTTGTGCCAGATGCTGGCTCTGAAAAATTGGAGGGGCTGATTGAGGCAATCGCATCGGAGCTGGAAGCACTTGAGAAAACACTCCCGAGGAGCGAAGCCACTGATGATGACTATGTTGAGAGTTTGAGGACATTTGAACTGTATAAGGTAGGGGAACTTCTGAAAGGCAGAAAAAGATTTGCTCGCTCACATTCTGGCAAATGGCATGTGGTTTTTGACGAAGGGCTGGAGATTACGCCATGTCCACTCGGCAGATTCCTCATTGTAAAGCCATACAAAAATTTTGAACATTTCCTTGAAATGCTAGGTAGATACAGAGAAGGCCTCCAGACATGCAGCGTGTACGGGAGCGAGAAGGTGCGGCAAAATTATGCCATTGCACTCCTGAAGGCAGGGATGACCAAGGTCGTGCCAATGGGCATGGCTCTCACATCCACAAATGGCTCACCACATGATGGGGTTTTCCAGATTGCCCAACTCCTGAGATGGGGTTCTGCAGATGGACTGGACAGAAAGGAGGCACTCAAGCAGAATGTGCGAAGTTCTCTGCTTTGCTACGATGAAGAGATTGCTAAACTTCGTAAAAAAGAACTTCTCAGATTTGCGAAAACAAACACAAGGTTTTACTCAAAGTTTGAGGGCGAGGATTTTTACTTAACTGGAGAGGATGTCCGCCTCAATCTTCCACCAAACGGAGAGGGGCTGCTGAGCAGGGCGGTAAGCGGCTACCTGTTTTCCAGCGGAGGCACAACTGGTGCACCAAAGTACGGCATTTATTCCAACGAGGAATTCCACTACTCTGCGAAACTGCTTGCATACGGGCTTTTGCATGCAGGACTTGACCCAGAAGATAGGGTTCTAAACCTTTTCATCCCTGGTAAATTGTGGTCTGGCTTTCTTGCTGTAAACGAGGCACTGCTCCTGGTTAACTGCACTGTGCTGCCTCTGGGTGGGGAGATTGAAGAAAGCAAGGCAATTGATTTGATAGAAAAGTTCCAGGTTACTGCAGTTATGGGGATGCCAGCAAACATAACTAAAATTTTCCAGGCGGCAAAGGAGACAGGAAATCTGGCTAAGTTAGGGAGCGTCAGAAAAATTTTCTATGCTGGGGAGGCATTTCCAAAGGCAGATGAGGAAATGATTATACGGATGCTACCTGATGTTAAAATAAGAAGTGCTGGCTATGCCTGTGTTGACACAGGACCAATTGCATTTCCCTGCCCTTTGAAGGGAGAGGGGGTGCACCACTGCCTTCCAGATGTGCTCGTTGAAATTGAGAATTCTGAGATTATTGTGACACCGCTCTACAGACGAGCCACACCAATCATCAGGTACAGAACAGGTGATAGAGGCGAGTGGCTAGAAGAAGAATGTGAATGCGGTTATAGAGGAAAAACCTTCAGATTGGCAGGAAGGGTGGATGAGCTTGTGATGGTAGGAAATATCAGGTTCCATGCCTCTGAGGTAGAAGAAGTACTGAGGAATGTGTTAAAGACAGAAGATGTACAGTTCCAGATTGTTGTAAGTGGAAAGGCAATTTACTTGAAAGTTCGTGGTGTGTGCGAGCCAGAGACATTGCGAAAAACAATGCTTGAGAACATTGAAGAGTTGAGGATGGGACTAGAGAAGGGCTGGATTGAGCAATTCAGCTTAGAAATCTCAAATGAACCCCAATTTGAGAAAACACGGTTGGGCAAGATAAAGCGTGTCGTGAATCAGTGAGTAGCAAAACCAAACAAGCATTAACTTACTTTCTTCCTCTATAATTCCACTCTATCGCACAGCCCCCCTCAAAACTTACCATACATGGCCCCACCGGATGCTCTGGTGTGCAAGCAGTTCCAAAAAATGGACAATCTCTGGGCTCGCAAAGGCCACGCAAAACTTCTGCACATCTGCAACCAGTTGGTTCCTCAAATTCCTGGCAATACACATCGCTCAGGATGTCGGCATACTTTTTCCTTGCATTGAATTGCGCATACTTATCACTAATTTCAAGTCCACTTTTTGGAATAACTGGGAAACCCCGCCATTTCACATCAGTGGGTACAAACACCTCTTTCATAACTTCTTTTGCCTTTAAATTTCCCTCAGCACGAACCACTCTGGAATACTCATTTTTCACCTCAGCCCTACCCTCCACAATCATCTCCACTAGCATGTAAACACCCATCATAAGGTCCAATGGTTCAAACCCAGCAATCACCTGTGGGATTTTGAATTCTACAGCAAGTTTTTTGTATGGCTCAAGTCCAATAATTGTGCTCACATGCCCAGGTTCAATTAAACCCTGAAGTTTCGTTTCTCCCATTTTTATAAGGGCTTCAAGTGCTGGTGGCACAGTTCTATGGCAGGAGAGTACTGAGAAATTATCAATTCTAGCATTAAGCAACGCTACAGCAGTAGATGGTGCTGTGGTTTCAAAACCAATACCTATGAACACGACCTCCTTTCCTTTCTCTGCGATTTTAAGAGCATCGTCTATACTATAAACAATCCTAACATCACAGCCATCTGCTCTTGCCTGCAACAAAGAACCTGTCTTTGAGGGCACCCTTGCCATATCTCCAAAAACAGCAATTGTTTTCCCATGCCTTGCCAAGCACAAAGCTTCCTCAATCTCCACAGGTGTAGTCACACAGACAGGGCACCCGGGCCCCTGTCGCACATCCACACCAACGTCTCTAAAAAGTATGTCCAATCCATGTTTAACTAGTGTATCCTGGTGCGTACCACAAACATGCATTATGGTAATGTTAAGTTCCATCTTTCTCAACTTTTCAACAATTTTATCCGCGATTCTTCTATCCTCAAGCCGAAACATGCTGTGCCTCCATTTCTATGTTTTCAATCTTCGACATTCATTTCCACACTTTTTATTATACATTCTTTGCCGCGCACAACCTTCACATTGCCATTGCATTTAGGGCATTTGAACGCGGGCAACATCAGATGATAGCTTTCATGCTCTTCAAAAACCAATCCACCCATATACCCACATTTTTCGCACTCAATCTCTGGTTCAATTTCTACAATTTCTAATTCTGCACCTTTCAACAGCGTTTCTGCAGTTAGCACATCAAATGCAAACTTCAATTGCTCCTTTCCCAGGAATGTCAATTTTCCTATTTCTAAAACAACCTTATCGACTTTCTCAACCCTATACTCCTTTAATTTTTCTAGAATTGTGTTCACGATGCTCTGCATTGCAGAAAACTCATGCATTGGTTATACCACGCTCACGCTCTGAATGTCAAAATAACGGTTGATTATGTCCCTGAATACCTTAAGGTTTCTACCCTCCTTTCCTATCGCTTTTCCCTTCATTTCTGGCTTAACTTTTACTGATGCATGTTTTATGTTGCCTCGCATCTCGATTTCGACGCTCTCAACACCGTAGTGATAGAACACATTTTTTACAAATGTAAGGGGGTCTGTGTTAAATTCAATCACCTGGATGTTTTTCTTAATAATCTCCTTAAGCCGAAGAACATGCTCTCCCTTCTTTCCAATCGCCTTTAGCACATCCCCCGGCTCAATGATAAAAATTACTCTGTCCTCGAGCGCAATGCAGTCCTTGACCCTGGCATGTGTCAAATTTTCAAATAGTGAAATATATCGCAATGTGTCGGAATCAAACGAAATCTCTCCCATGCTCACGCCTTCTCGTTGAGTATGTTGGAATTACCTGGATCGATTATCCCCAGCACACTCACCGCAAATTTCTTTCCGCAGATTCTTCCTAACTCGACATTTGTCCCACTGAAGCGTAAAACTGGAACACCATTGTAGCTGTTTTTCTCAACCAGCTCGCGGTCTTCGTTATAGTTGCTAGCAACCACAATCAGCTTCACCTTTTTCTCCTTTGCCATTTTCGCAGTTCTATCATGTCCATACACCACTTTTCCGGTCTGCACCGCTAATCTTAAAGAGTTTTCCAGCATGTTTACTCCTCCTTCTTACCTTTCTTTTCCTTTCCTTTTTTGTCGATTTCAGGTGGTTTATACACCAGATGCACCGCACCAGTCCCTAATGTTACTGGTTGCCCTACAATGATATTTTCAGCCACACCATCCAGCGGATCTTCTTCGCCTGTCAAACCCGCTCTGAGCAGATGGGTGGAGGTTATCTCGAATGCAGCTCTCGCAAGCACAGATGACTTTCTACCCGAAACACCATGTCTTCCAATCGCTCTCACTTCCCCATCGTTTGTCATAATATCTGCGACCAGCATAAGATGTCTGATGTCTACATTCAACCCTTGCTCATCTAGTGTCTTTGAGGTCTCACGGACTATCGCAGTTCTCGCCGCCTCAATTCCAAGCACATCATAAATTTCAAGCACATCATTTGTAATGGTTCTAGTCACATCAACTTCTGGGAGCTGAAGCACTGCTCTCAAGTTCGTGCCTTCTGTATAAATCACATACTCCTGCGTATCTGTGTCTTTTTTTATCAATGCTCTAACAATGCCATCAATCCCACCAAGTTTCAATCCCTTTATCTGTTCGATCAACACCATCAATCTTCTGTAGGGAGTCTTAATCTCATCACTGACTTTAAGGGAGATCACAATATCCTCGCCTTCCTCTTTTACTTCGCAATCGTCAAATCTATCTAACTCCTTGACCAATTTGCTCTTTTCGATTCCCTTAGCTACTAGTTTCTCACCCTTTGGTCGCACACGAAGTTTCATGTTTATGATGTCCGTCTCCAAATCACACACATCGATCAGAGTGGTGGTCTCAATTCTAGAGGCAATTTCTTTCACTTTCTCTATGTCGTTTGCATATTCTTTTTTCAGGTAAATTGTCATCACAGGTGTACTCGGCGTTCTTCTAGCGTCTAGAATTTCAATTAATCTAGGCAATCCAAGCGTAACATTCATTTCTGCTACACCTGCATAGTGGAAGGTTCTAAGTGTCATTTGCGTACCCGGTTCACCTATCGACTGTGCTGCAACAATTCCCACGGACTCATGGGGGTCTACTAATCTTGACTCAACATTTTGATATGCCTTTTTTACTATTGCAGAGATCAGCTTCTCGTTGGGCTTGGTGCCTGACTGAGAAAGGACCTTTGCAATGTCCTGAATTACCTTCAGAGGAAGCGAAAAATTGAACTCTTTCTCATACTTTTGTGAAACCTTCAGAACTCTGTTCTCCATCTCTGTAAGCTTTGGCACTTTTTCTATGACCTTAACTTCTACTTTCTGCTCTGTTCCTTTTTTTCCGCTTTTTAATGTTGTTTGCTTCTTCCTTGTGACCATGTTTAATCACCCTCTCTTTCGCCCTCTTCCTCATATTCCTCATATTCTTCCTCACCTTCCTCCTCCTCCACTTCAAGGTCTTCCTCTGCAAACAGTATGTCTCTATCTACTTCTCCATAATTCAATGTTCCCGTCTCTATTTCCCCAAATTCTTCAAGCGCTTTCTTCTCCTTTCCTCCTAGAAGCTCCATGAACATGTCAACAGCATCAATCGCATTTCCCTGGACACTTCTTGCTGGGTCTATCCCATCTTCTCCGTATCTGAACTGGATAATCATACCTGCCGTGTTCCGCACACTTCTGTCCTCCATGACCTTCAGGTCCTCCAGAGCATTAATCAACCTTCTTTGCATGTAACCAGAGCGAGAGGTTCGCACCGCTGTATCCACAAGTGATTCTCTACCACCCATACTGTGGAAGAAGTACTCTGTAGGTTTAAGTCCCGACTTATAAGAGGACTCAACAAACCCTCGTGCCTCAGCACCAAGGTCCCCCTTCTTAAAGTGCGGTAAGGTTCTCATGTAGTAACCTCTAAACAATCTTTCGCCTCTAACTGCTTGTTGTCCAAGTGCTGCACTCATTTGGGTGAGGTTAAGCATGTTACCTCTTGCACCACTCTTCGCCATCAACACTGCGGAATTTCCAATACCAAGGTACTTACCCGCTATTTTCCCAGCTTCATCTCTTGCCTTGCCCAATACTCTCATAACTTCTACTTCAAGCGTTTCCTCCAGAGACCTACCAGGCAGCAACTCGAGAGTGCCATTGAGATACTTGTTCACAATTTCATTTACCTCTTTCTTTCCATTTTCCAGTACTTTTCGAATCTCGTTCTTTGCGTCCTCTGGTATATCCTCATCAGAAATGCCAGTAGTGAAGCCACGGAGAGTAATTACTCCTATTGCAAGCCTTGTCACCTTTTCCAGAAACTCCTTGGCAGCGAGAGTTCCATAGTCCCTAGCAATTTTGTCTAGAATCTTGCCCTTACCTACAGCGATACCCTTTCCATCTATTGCACCACAAACCAATTTTCCATCCTTTATTTTCACATAGGCATCAATGTCACATTTCTCCTTCTTGCATTCATCGCATTTCTGGCATATAGAAGCCCTAAATGAAAGATTCAGGTCTGATGGAAGTACAATACTGAACAAGCTCTTTCCATACCATATTTCTCGTTCTTTCTTCAAATCAGGGGGTGGTATTGGTGTTTCTGGCATCCTCATGAATATGAAGTTCACATCTTCTCTCGTAAACTGTGGATTTTTGTAGGTGAGCAAAAATGAGCCAGTAATGTGGTCATGGATTGGTCCAATGATTGGTGCACCAAATCTCGGTGAGAGAATGTGTTCGTGTGTTCTCATCAGTATCTTTGCTTCTGCTCTTGCTTCCTCACTCTGGAGAACATGTAGGTTCATTTCGTCGCCATCAAAGTCAGCGTTGTAAGGCGGACAGAGACAGAGGTTGAATCTGAAGGTTTTATGTGGCATCACCCTCACTTCATGACAAAGCATGGACATTCTGTGCAATGATGGTTGACGATTGAATAGGCAGATGTCACCATCCATTAGCTGGCGTTCTACGATCCACCCAGGGCTGAGCTGTTCCAACAAATTAGCTTTGTTTTTTTCGGTAATTTTAATTCTTCTGCCTTCAGGTGAAATCACATAGTTTGCACCAGGCACATATTTTCCGTCTACGTTTTCAGGATTTGCACCCCGTTTAACAAATTCCTTAGCCACCTCCACATTGAATGGAGTGACATAAAGGGGCACGGTTAACTCTCTTGCGGCCTCTTCAGGAACACCTACCTCAGTGATACCGAGATTGGGGTCTGGAGAGATTACAGTCCTTGCGGAGAAATTTACTCTTTTGCCTGAAAGATTTGAACGGAATCTACCTTCCTTGCCCTTCAATCTCTGGACGATTGTTTTCAAAGGTCTTCCAGAACGGTGTCTTGCAGGAGGAATGCCAGAGGTCTGATTGTCAAAATAAGTAGTTACATGGTACTGGAGTAATTCCCATAGGTCCTCAACAATTAGCTGAGGTGCACCTATGTCCCTATTTTCACGCAGTCGCTGGTTTATTCTAAGGACATCAACAAGCTTATGGGTCAAATCATCTTCAGAACGATCTCCCGATTCCAGTGTAATCGAAGGTCTAACTGTGACAGGTGGTACTGGCAGGGCAGTGAGCACAAGCCATTCAGGCCTAGCAGTTTCTGGGTTCATTCCTAGGATTTCCAGGTCTTCCGTTGGAATTCTTTCCAATCTGTCTCGGATGTCTTTTGGGGTAATTTTTACTCCATTTTCACGGAAAGTCGTGGGCTTATCCAACGTGATTTTTTTCTGTTCGGTTTTACAATGGGGACAGATTTGCCTTGGTTCAATTCTGAGAGACCTGAGCAATGACACAAAGTCGGCTTTTTCACCAAATGCCTCTTGCTTGCTCTTCATCTCTTTTACCAATCTTATTTCATCCTCTGAAAGAAGCACTCTTCCACAAATTGAACAGGTGTACTGTAGGAATTTTTTTATCTCCTTCACATAGCCAATGTGGATTACTGGCATTGCTAGGTCAATGTGCCCGAAATGGCCTGGACATTCATCCACTCTACCGTTACAGGTTTTACATCTTAACCCTGGCTCAATCACACCCATCCTGGTATCCATTAAGCCCCGGTCAATTGGGTAGCCATCGTCATCGTAAGTGTCCGCAGAAATCACCTTAACTGCGCTCATCCTCCTTATTTCATCTGGCGAGAGAATTGCAAACTTTATGTTTCCAATTCTTTTTGAGACACCAATCCTTTGCATGGTATTCACCTCATGTCCTCCAACTGGAGTCGCATTACGACTCCGAGCGAAAGAAGTTCATCAGCCATTAGTTTGAATGAATAGCTCATCTGCACTGGATAGATTGTAGTAGTATTTCCACAAACTGGACATTTAAGGATGTTTGTCTTCATGTCCTTTAGAGCAATGTGCCCGCATTTTGGATTCCCACATACATACTGAACTGTGCCATCTGACTCGTCCAGCAATCTGTCTTTAATCACCATCGCAGTCCCATGGCCTATTAGGGTATCTCTCTCCATCTCTCCAAATCTAAGACCTCCCTGACGGCTCCTTCCTTCTGTGGGCTGTCTAGTGAGAATCTGCACAGGACCTCTAGAACGCATGTGTAGCTTGCCTGCAACCATGTGGTGCAGTTTTTGGTAGTAAATCACACCCACAAAAATATCCGCCTCTATTTTCTTCCCAGTGAGACCATCATACATTACCTCTCTACCTGTATGCTTGAATCCCATTGCGACCAGTTCCTGCCTCAGAGCTTCCTCTTTCGCACCACTGAATGCAGTGCCATCGATGAACCTACCTTCCATGCTCCCAACTTTGCCTCCAATCATTTCAAGCACATGAGCAACAGTCATTCGTGAGGGAATTGCATGGGGGTTAATAATCAGGTCTGGTGTAATACCATCAGGTGTGAAGGGCATGTTCTCCTGAGGATAAATGAGACCAACTACTCCTTTTTGCCCATGCCTTGACGCAAATTTATCACCCAATTCTGGAATTCTTTCGTCTCTCACCTTAACCTTAACTAGCTTGGTTGCATTTTCAGAGAGCGTAAGAAACACTGTATCAACCCATCCATGTTCGCCTGCTCTGACAGTAATTGATGTCTCCCTTCTTTTCTGAGGTGTGAGAAGTTCTGCATCTTCCTCCAGAAATCTTGGTGGGGAAGTTTTGCCAACAAGAATGTCTCCTTCTTTCACAGCACATTCTGGGAAAATCAAACCGTCTTCACTTAGATTTGCATACGCCTCATCAGGTCTTGCTCCGACCACTTCAGAACTCGGGCACTCGAACTTATCCTCCTGTCCACCTGGATACTTGCGTTCCTCTGTTCTATATGTTCTAAAGAATGTGCTTCTTCCAAGTCCCCTGTCCACTGCTGCTTTGTTCAGAATTACTGCATCTTCAATGTTGTAACCCTCTCTACTTATAACTGCAACTACAAAATTCTGACCAGCAGGCCTCTTATCAAAATTCACATATTTAAGTACCTCTGTCTGCACGAGCGGTATTTGTGGATAATGAAGAATGTGACCACGGGTGTCCGGCCTACCACGATAGTTGGCTGCATTCAAGCCCAAACTCTGTTTCGCCATTGCAGAACCCATTGTGTTTCTAGGCGTAGAATTATGCTCGGGATATGGAATCAGGCCTGTGCAAATACCAAGAATGCAAAGAGGGTCTATTTCCAGATGCGTGTGTTCATTCGTTAGAAGTGATTGAACAGTGAATGTAGCACCACAATATTCGCATCTTAATTTTATCTGTTTATCATCCAATCCCATGTTGATCCACTTGACATCATTTCTAGAAAGAAACCTGCTGCACTTGGGGCACTGTCTTGGGACATCGTAAGCATAGACCGCGATATAGGCATTTTCCTCCTCATCTGCATCAAGCCATTCTACAAAACCATCCCTAATCAGAGAGGAGAAATCTCTTTTTCCTGCCTCCAGTTCTTCCAACTCTCTGTTTGTTATAACTGTTTTTCCATCTTCTACGACAATCAAGGGACGCCGAAGCCTTCCCTCATCGCAGTTCACGAAGATTTCATTCATTTCAACGTCAAAATAAATGTTGACCTCATGGGAGCGATCACCAAGCTTATAGGATAATCTCTGGCTCCTCCTTCTGGTTCTTACTTCTTTCACAAGTTCTTGTGGATTTGAGTGCACTCCTACAAAGTTTCCGTTCACATACACTCTCGTGAGACGATTTATGTCCTTCTTGTCCATATGGGCAAGCCGCTCAGACATTTGGTTGAATGGAATCAAGCCATACTGTTCAAGCGTGGCAATAACTTCATGCTCATCTACACCTTCAGAAATATCTACTGTAAGTGCATAATTTTTTACCAGGCCACAGTTCTGTCCTTCAGGGGTCTCATTTGGGCATAGTCTTCCCCATTGCGTAGCGTGTAGGTCTCTAGCTTCAAAGTGCGGCTGGCTTCTTGTTAGTGGTGAGACAACGCGTCGCATGTGGCTAACACTACTTATGTACGAAGTTCTATCAAGCAGCTGAGATACACCAGACCTTCCCCCAACCCAATTTCCGGTAGCCAGTGCGTGAAGAATTCGTTGAGTTAGGAGATCTGGTCGAATTGACGAGCCAATTCTAAGGTCCTTTTTCCTGCTATAACTTTTTTCAAGTTGATATTTTAGGTCCTTCATCAGTTGGTTGAATGCAGTACGGAACAGGTCTTCCATCAGGTCACCAGATAGTTTGATTCTTTTGTTTCCGTAGTGGTCCTTATCGTCTTCCTTCCTACGATTGAGTGCTAGTTCAATAACTTCTCTTGCCATTCTCCCCAGATAGAGGGCTTTCTTGATTCTATCCGCCTTTGTGGTCCCTAGATGGGGAAGCAGAGAGTGGTCCAGAATTGCTTCTACCTTCTTCTCTCTGTATTCCTTTGCCTGTCCTGTTGCAAATTTCCGTTCGAAGTATAGAATTGCATCCTCAGTTGTAGCAATTCCATTCGGCGGATATTTCTCAGAGTCATAACACTCTTCAATGTTCACATAAATCATGTGCTTGATTTTGTTTACTTCTGGATCGTCTGAGTATGCAAGTTCTGAGAGAATTGCATTTGCAATTTCATTATCATTATCAATGCCAAGTGCTTTCATCAGGACTGCAATCGGAATTGGACCAGGAGCAGAAGGTACCGTCACATTCAGAATGCCATCTTTTCTTTTTTCAACCACGGTGAGTGCTCTGAAACCTTCACGTTGTGAGAAAACCTTAGCAGTCTCCGTTTTGGCTCCGTACCTTTCATTGTACTCAACAAGTACTTTATTCGGTGCCAAATCCTCCATTGAAATCAAAACCCTTTCATTCCCACCGATTATGAAATACCCTCCTTGGTCATATGGGTCCTCACCCAGCTTCTCTACAAGATGTCTGTATTCTTCGTCACTCAGTTCTCCAAAGTTTTCCTTCTTTTCAGCAAGTTCATGCTTGAACAGTTCTTCATAAGTTCGGAGAATGTTATCGCGGTGAATGCTACAGAGCTTTGATCTCACCATTATAGGTATCTGCCCAATCACAATTCTTTCTGTTGCGTGTTCTACTCCTCCTTCTACTACCGTGAACTCAAGTTCCACATCTGCCATGTAGGAAAGTCCTCTGAGTCGTGCCTCCATGGGAGTTATGATGTGTTTAGAGCCATCCGCCTCTTTAACTTCCGGCAGTGTGACATGAATCGTATTTCTTCCGGGTGTGCCATCTGGGTTAGTCTTCCTTCCTACTCTGATGAAAATGTCTTCCGCGCCTTCTAGGCGGATTATGCCTCTTTCGTTCGGGTCATCTGACAATCTAAGTTCATCAACTATCTTTTGCATTCTGCTTCTGGGATTGTCTGCTGTTGGCAGAAACTCGTTAAACGATGATAGATGATGGTTCACAAGCCCTCTTTCTTTTATGTATGCTCTAATAAATTCACGCATTGGTTCCACCTCACACGACTACTACCCGATAGGCTACAAACACACCCGCAGTCCTACTTCTCCTCACAATCTTTATTATCCTTCCTGGCTCGATCTCTCCGGTTATGGTTTCAAGAGCAAGAATTGCTGCATCTGTCTTTTTTATTCTTGGGAGCTGATCCTTAGTGAGCTTCAGTTGCTTTAGAATTGCCTTTTCCTCTTCCCTGTCGACGAGGTAGTGCTCTGGCACATATTCATGTTCAAATATGTTAAATTCTGCCATGTTATCACCTTTTTTCTGGAATTGAATATGGTAGAGAGGAAGCGGGCCTGTGGGGACTTTCGCTCCATCTGCAAAGTAAGATGGAGTTTCGAACCCCAGACCACCTGGTTAAAAGCCAGATGCTCTTTCTAGGAATCCGTGAGGGATTTCCATCAGGATTCAACCTAGCTGAGCTACAGGCCCTTGAGTGGGATATTGTGAAGGTTTTTGGGCTTACATTGAGGTTATATTTATTTGTTGCGACGGGGTGCATAGAGATGGCCCTGCCACCTTCCAAAATAAAATTTCGCATTGCCCCTACCACAATGGTGGAAGTAAATAAAGATTACGGTCATTTCATGACTTCGGAAAGTTCATAGAAAGTTTGAATAGAAAAAAATCCATCCCCGCTCTAAAATCAACCAGAGGGGATGGAATGTCAACACAACAAGTCCATATATCGTCCGAACTAAAAAAATATATC
>JAVZCK010000016.1 GCA_038874435.1 Thermoplasmata archaeon | reverse complement strand
TTAGAAAAGAGAGGGTGTCCCATCTTGCTCCAAATGGGACACACCGCGAATGCTTCCTTTCTACCCAAGGAGGTTTTTATATGCCTCTCCCAAATAAAGATTTGTAATGGCTATTCTTTATGACCCTGTCATTGACTTCATTCGTGAATGCTTATCTCCAACAATGTGCACGTATGATGTGTAGAAAGCAAACATTCTATTAGCCCAAACAATACTTAAATATCCGTGTTTGTTCAGTCCTTTTGACCACAGGTTTACTATGAATCTGGTTGACAGAGAACGGGAACTTGCCATTATAAAAAAGATAATGGATAATACAAAAAATGGTAGGGGTGCTACAGTTCTTATCACAGGAGATATTGGTATCGGTAAAACAAGGCTCGCAGAGGAATTTATGGAGATGTGTCAGAGAGAAGGTTTTGTTGTTCTTTCTTCAATTTGTGTTGGAAATAACCAGCCAGCATTTCTTCCTGTAACTATGGCGCTTCAAAATTATGCGAAGAAGGTTTGTGAGCATCCTGAGATGTATGTACCAATAGGACTTGCAGGTTTTCAGAGTTTAGAAATCGAGAGATCAAATCCAAAGGAGATTGTAAAAGAACGAACTAGAATGCTGGAACATCTGCATTATCAGTTCACAGGCATTTCAAAACAGAAACCCGTAATTTTTGTGATTGATGACATGCATCTCGCGGATTCTGCAACACTTGCATTTTTCCATTATATGGCAAGAAATGTCTTTAATGAAAGCATTATTTTAGTGGCTACTTTTGTTGAGGAGTTCGCCCGCTCTACATCTACATTTGCGGAGACAATCAGAAACCTGAATATTGAACGGTTGTGTACTATGCTTAAAATTGAGAACTTTAATGAAAGAGAAGTTCAGTTGTTTGTTGCTCAAATGGGATTCCCAGATTCGAAAGAATTCGTAAAATATGTTTATGAAAGAACATCTGGGAATCCGTTATTCATAATTGAGTTCTTATCTGCAATCCAGAACGCAGGGTTGAAAGATCTTGAAGCAATTAAAAAAATGTCACTTCCAAAAAATGTCAAAGACATTGTGAGATTTCGTGTGTCTACCCTCTCAGAAAAAACAAAGAAAGTACTTGCTACAGCTTCAGTCCTTGGCAGAGTGTTTGAGTATGCTGTGTTGAAAGAGCTTGTTGGGTTAAATGAGGAAGAATTACTTGATGCCCTGGATGAACTTATATCCCAGAATTTTCTGATGTCGACGGAAGAATTTGAGGAAGGTTATAAATTTGTGAGTAATACTACATGTGAGGTTTTATACAGTGATATAATCGGCATGCGAAGAAAATTGATGCATCAGAGGGCGGCAGAGGTAATTGAGCAATTTCATGGAAGTGATGAACAGTTCTGGAGTTCACTAGCTTGGCATTACAAGGAAAGTGGGGACAAAACCAAATTTTTAGAGTATGCATTGAGAGCGGGGCGGAGTGCCGCAAGGAGATTTGCGAATGCTGAAGCTATTGAACATTTTAAAGGTGCTCTGGAGGTTCTGGGTGAAACACCAGAGGAACTTAAACAGAAGATTGGAGTGATGTGGGAACTTGCTGAGGTGCTGGATTTGGATGGGCGATATGAGGAAGCACTGGGAATTCTTGACAAGAGAATCAGCTGCACCGCTATAAGCAATCCAGTTGAAGCAGGAAAGAGCCATAGAAAGAAAGCGGAAATTTTCATTTACAAAGGTGATTACGATGACGCGTTAGGAGAGTGCGAAAAAGCAGAAGAGTTTCTCATCGGACTTCCAGAGGAGGAATTAGAGCTTGCTAGGGCCTGGAGCGTGAGAGGGGTTGTTTATGAGCGAAAAGGGGAATATTTAAAGGGGATAGAGTGGCAGAACAGGGCTCTGCAAGTGTTTGAGAAAATAAAAGCAGAAAAAGATGTTGGAAATGCACTCAACAAAATTGGACTTTGTCTCTGGTGTTTAGGGGATTATGAAAAATCTCTTGAACAGTATCAAAAATCTCTAGCAATTCGTGAAAAAATAGGTGATTTGCGGGGCATGGCAATGTGCTACAACAACATAGGACTGATATACGATGCAAAAGGAGATTACAAGAGGGCATTTAATTACTATGAAAAAAGCCTTGCCATTTGCGAAAAGATTGGTGATGTCTGGGGTATTTCAATCTCATACAACAACATTGGGTTAAGCTACTACAATGCAGGAGATTATGAAAAAGCCGTTGACTACTATGAAAAAGGTCTTGCTATTTGCAAGAAGATTGGAGATACTTATGGTCTTGGCATTTTCTACAACAACATAGGGCTAATACACTCGAGTATGGGAAATTATTTGGTTAGCTTGGAGTATTATGAAAAAGGCCTTGCAATTTGCGAGAATGTTGGAGATCTGTGGGGCATTGCTTTGATATCCACAAACATAGGTACAATTTATGGAAGGAGCGGGGACTATAAAAAAGCGATGGACTACCTTGAAAAAAGCCTTGCCATTTCAAAAAAAATAGGTGATGTTATGGGTATCGCTAGAACATACTCTGAAATCGCTATAATTTACAAGGAGAAAGAGGAGTATGACCTGGCATTGAAGTATTTTCAAGAATCTCTTAAATTATATAGACAAATTCGGAATGAGGACATGATTGCCACGGAATGTTTGTATATTTGTGACACATACATAGATAAATCCGAGATTGGGCTTGCAAGAGAACATCTGAAAGAGGGAAAGAAACATCTTGGAGAGCTTTCTGATAAAAGATTGATTGCCTACTCCAATTTTGTGGAGGGAAAACTTTTGGGAGCAGAGGGAAGAACCGAGGAAAGCAAGAAGTTTCTAAGAAGTGCAATAGAAATGTATGAAAAAATTAAATTGCAGGACATTGAGTATTACATGGCCTTGTTTGAGCTTGGAAAGATTGAGCGAAATAAGGATTTGTTAAGAAAGGCAGTTGCGTTTTTTGAGAAAATTGGGAACACAACATGGATTGAGAGAGCCAATAAGGTACTGAAAAATCTAGAATGAGCGATAAGCATGAGAAACGAAAATCTCTTTACACCCCTTTGTTTGTGCCGAATTGAGGGGAAAAATGAAGTTAACTCCCACTGCAATTTCTGTACTTGAGAAACGATATCTGGCTAAAGATGAAAATGGACAAATCACAGAGACACCCGAGCAACTATTCAGGAGGGTTGCAAAAGCCATTGCTAGTGCAGAGAGAAACTATGGGATGAGTGATGCAGAAATAAGGGAACTGGAAGAAGAATTTTACAGAATGATGGTAGAACTTGAATTTCTGCCCAACAGTCCAACTCTGATGAACGCAGGCAGAGAATTGGGACAGCTCTCTGCATGCTTTGTACTACCAGTGGATGATTCAATCCAGTCAATCTTTGAAACATTGAAGCATGCCGCATTGATTCATAAAAGTGGTGGTGGGACTGGATTCTCTTTTTCTCGTCTTAGACCTTCCAAAGATGTTGTGAAATCTACCTCAGGGGTTTCCAGCGGGCCTGTTTCATTTATGGAAGTGTATAATGCAGCAACCGAAGCAATAAAGCAGGGAGGTACGAGGAGAGGGGCTAACATGGGTGTGCTTCATGTCTCACATCCGGACATTGAGGAATTTGTGGATGCAAAACTTCAGGAAGGAAAGCTTGCTAACTTCAACATCTCAGTTGCTGTAACAGATGAGTTTATGGAAGCGGTGAAAGCAGATAAAGAATTTGCGTTACTGAATCCAAGAAACAATGCAATTGTGAAAAAAATAAAGGCAAGAGATTTGTTCAGAAAAATTGCAGAAAATGCATGGAGGTCTGGAGAGCCCGGTCTCATTTTCATCGACGAGATTAACAGGCATAATCCGACGCCAGAGATAGGGAAAATTGAAGCGACAAATCCGTGTGGGGAACAACCTCTTCTGCCTTACGAATCCTGTAATCTGGGCTCAATCAACCTTGCGAAAATGCTGAGAAAGACAAACAAGGGCTATGAGGTTGACTGGGAAAGGTTAGAGCATTGTGTGAAAAATGCCGTGCGTTTTCTTGATGATGTGATTGATGTGAACCGTTATCCACTACCAGAAATTGAAAAGATGACGAAGGCAAACAGGAAGATAGGGCTGGGTGTGATGGGATTTGCAGACATGCTCATTTATCTTAGAATCCCATATGATTCTGACGAAGCGCTGAAACTTGCAAATCAGGTGATGAGCTTTATTGCTGAAATCGGAAGAAAGACCTCTGAGGCACTTGGAAAAGAGAAGGGCAATTTCCCGAATTTCGAAAAAAGCATCTGGGCAAAGAGATACAAGTTCATGAGAAATGCTGCTGTCACGACAATTGCACCCACTGGCACATTGAGTATGATTGCTGGTTGTTCCTCTGGAATTGAACCCTTGTTTGCACTTGCCTATACCAAAACAGTGCTGGAAGACACGGACTTTCACGAAGTAGCGAAATCATTTGAGGATGTGATGAAAGAGGAAGGTTACTGGAACGAAGAGACGATTAAACTTGTTGTTTCTGACGGAACCGCAGGAAAACTCAACATTCTAGAGAATTTAAAGAGGGTTTTCGTAACTGCTCTTGAGATTGCTCCGGAGTGGCATGTGAGAATGCAAGCAGAGTTCCAGAAATTTGTTGATAATGCAGTCAGCAAGACCATAAATCTACCAGAGAATGCAAAGGTGGAAGATGTGGAAAAAGCATTCATGCTAGCGTATGAATTAAAGTGCAAGGGAATTACGGTCTATAGAAACAGAAGCAGGGAAGTCCAGGTGCTGAGCGTGAAGAAAGAGCGGAAGATTGTGCCGAGGCCAAGACCAATTGCGACCACTGGAAAAACAATAAGAGTGGAAACTGGATGTGGTTATCTCTATGTGACGATAAATGAGGATGAGCAGGGGCTATGTGAAGTGTTTGCCACAATGGGAAAGTCAGGCGGTTGTGCGATGTCTCAGATTGAGGGAATCTCAAGGTTGATTTCAATTGGTCTGAGAGCTGGACTTGACATTGATTCAATAATCAAACAACTGAAGGGGATAAGATGTCCATCTCCGAAAATGGGTAAAGACGGTGCTGTGGTGCTTTCCTGTGCTGATGGAATTGCCCATGCACTTGAGGAATACATCAAGTTTGGAAAAGAGCCGAAAAAGTTAGAATTCACACTTGCAAAAGTCGCGCCGAGACTTGATGATTACTTAGAGTCAGGTAATGTGGTTGGTATCTGTCCTGATTGTGGTAATTCTCTGATTTATGCAGAGGGCTGTGTCCAGTGCAAGAACTGTGGATATTCAAAATGTCAGTAATGCAGGGCTAATGTCCTACGGTCGGGGTATGCACCCTACGGTACCACGAGGGGGCTACGCCCCCTTACGGTAACCCCCGAGGGTTGGCACCCTTACGCTAACCCGCGTCAAGGGGATGCTTTCAGCATCCCCGAACTTACCCTTTTGCCATTTTTTTCCGTGAACGCTTTTGCGAGCCTCAGCGAGCAAAAGGGTTCCATGAAACCTTTTCGGGCGAGGGGGCTACACCCCCTTACGGTAACCCCCGAGGGGTTGCACCCCTTACGGTAACCAGCCTCAAGGAGATGCTTTCAGCATCTCCGAACCTACCCCCATTTTGGATGAAACCTTTTCGGGCGAAGCCTGAAAAGGTTTCCGATAGCATTAAATCATACCTTGCAATTTCAGAAATGTGAGATGAATGCCTGATGATTCCACGATAACGGTAGCATACGCTGCACTTGTGGTGCTGGGAATAATTATTGTGCTCACTGCACTTCGACTGGTTCTCATACTTTTAAGAAAGAGGCAACCCTCCACATCTGGTGTCTCTGACGAGCGGAGAATTGAGGCAGAGGCAGCGATTGAGGCAGTAGAGATAATGATTGCAAAGAAAAAGAGCGAGGGCCATGATGTAACTGAGGCAGTTGAATGGCTGAACGATGCTAAGGACTTGTTTGCCAAAAATCGTTTCACATCTTGCATGAGCTCACTTGAGGCAGCAAAGGTTTCTCTGGAGGCAGCCCAGAAACCAAAGGTGAAAAAAGTAAAGAAAGAGGTCGTAGCTGAGGCGACGCCAAAGGAGAAAAAAACCGAGGAAAAGAAGGAAGAGAAAAAGGTTGCAGTCGAAAAGAAGCTTGTAGAAGTTGAAGAAGTCAAAAAAGCTGAAGAGAAGAAAGAGGAGAGAGTAGAAGGGGTGAAGGAACAGCAGGAAGAAGAGCTGGAAGTAAAGGAAGCTGAAGAAGTTGTTGAGGAGGCGGAAAAAATGCCAGAGGAAGAAGAAATGGATGAGGAAATGCTGCAGAAGAAGAGAGAGCAGATAAAGAAGGAATTGGAGTCAATAGAGATACCTGAGGAGGAAATGTCCACAGAAGCCCTCATAAAAAAGAAGATGCCGAAGGACTATCTTCCTGCAAAGTTTGAAATCGGGGTTGCAGAAACTAAAATAAAGGATGCAGAGAAAAGTGGGAAAAATACAGATATGGCAAAGAGGCATCTTGCGGATGCAAAAGCTCATTTTGAGGCAGGCAGATACACGGAAGCCCTAGGCTCTGCTGTGAAATCCAAGAAGGCACTTGGAGTTGGTCAGGAGGAGCATATTCCGCTCGAGGAAAAGACGGAAGTTGTGGAAGTGGTAGCAAAGGAAGAGGAGCAGGTGATTGAGGTCACAGTGGAGAGTGGAAAAGACCTCTGTCTCAACTGTGGGAATACGATAAAGCCAGGGGATAAATTCTGCAGGAAGTGCGGGACGAAAATCCAGGTTGAAGTTTACTGCACGAAATGCGGCACTAAAGCAGAGCCTGATGATATGTTCTGCGGAAGTTGCGGAAGCAAGCTGAGAAAGTGAGCAATCCTAATTTTATTATTCAGGAGAGCAGTGGAAATTAGGAGAGGTGAAGTAGTGAAAGAAAAATTGAAAAATGGCATGGTGATTTCAGGACCATATTGGCCAGAGCCAGTGGTAGTAAAATCTGTGCGAGAAAGAGGAGAGAGTATAGAAATCATTGGCATGCAACAGTACAGTGGTCATCATGTAGATGTAATACTTACAAAGGAACAAATTGAGAGATTGAAATACATCTCTGAGGAAGGAAAATTTAAAAATCCTGCATGGAAGGTTTTTCTAGCAATGGAAACGATAAGATATAGGTATGCATCGCTCTATGACCCGTTGCTTGCCCTTAATGTTTCGAAAGTCGATCCACTACCACATCAGATTGAAGCAGTATATGGATATATTTTGAAGATGCCAAGGATAAGATTTCTCATAGCAGATGACCCTGGTGCAGGGAAAACAATAATGGCTGGGCTTATAATCAAAGAATTAAAGTTGAGGGGATTGGCAAAACGAATAATGATAGTTTGCCCAGGTCATCTAAAAGACCAATGGATGAGAGAGTTAAAGGAACATTTTGATGAAAATTTTCAAGTTGTAGATAGACACACATTTGAAAATGTCTATAACCTTAACCCCTGGGAATCCCATAATCAAATTATTACCTCAATGGACTTTGCAAAAAGAGATGAGATTTTACCTGCATTGAAAGCTGTGCATTTTGATCTTATTATAGTTGACGAAGCTCATAAAATGAGTGCCTACAGGTATGGTGAAAAACTGGAGATGTCCGAGAGATATAAGTTGGGGAAGGTACTTTCTCAAATCACTACACATCTTGTGTTTCTCACAGCGACACCACACAAGGGAGACCCTGAAAATTTCAGGCTTTTCCTTGATTTACTTGAGCCTGGCTTCTTTGCAACAGAGAAGTTAATTGAGCAGTCTTTGGAAGACAGGGATAATCCTCTGTTTATTAGGAGGATGAAGGAAGATTTGAAGGACATTAATGGTAGGCCTTTGTTTCTTCCAAGATATGTAAGAACTGTTGAAATCAACTTGGGAAGAGAATCACCTGAGGAAAAAGAATTATACAACGCGCTATCAAGGTATGTAGAAACGCAGTATAATCTGGCACTGAAAAAAGATAAGAAGAGAAATGTGGCTTTTGCGCTGGTAATTCTTCAGCGTAGATTTGCTTCAAGCACATATGCACTTCTGAAATCATTGGAGAGAAGAAAGCATAGATTGGAGGAGTTGCTAGCAAATCCAACTAGAATTGAAGAGGAGATTAGAGAAGAAGACATAGAAGATGTGGAAGATATGACAGAGGAGGAAAGATGGAAAAATGAGGAAACTTGGGAGGTATTAAGTGCATCGGAGACAAGGGAGGAGCTAAAAGAAGAGATAGATACATTGCAATCACTTATAGAAAGGTGTGAAAAAATAATTAGTGAGGAGAAGGAAATTAAGTTAATTAAACTGAAAGAATCGTTGAACGAGCTTCGTGAAAAAGTTCAAGAGAAAGAAAATAGGAAGATTATTATTTTTACAGAGTCAAGGGACACTTTAGAATATCTTGTAGAAAAATTGAAGAGTTGGGAGTACGCAGTGAACTTTATTCATGGTGGAATGAAGCTGAGAGATAGAGTGGATGCAGAGGTTGTGTTTAAAAATGAGACAGAGGTATTAGTGGCTACAGAAGCGGCAGGTGAGGGCATCAACCTTCAATTTTGTAACCTGATGATAAATTATGACATCCCCTGGAATCCGACTAGACTTGAACAGAGGATGGGTAGAATTCATAGATATGGACAAAAGAGAGAAGTGTTTGTACATAACTTGGTGGCTTCAGATACAAGGGAGGGCTCAATACTTCACAAATTACTCATGAAATTAGAGGAGATGCGGAAAGCCCTTGGTGGGGACAAAGTTTTTGATGTGATTGGAGAAATTATAGATAGCAAAAAGTTTGCACAGGCGATGATTGATGCAGCAGTGAACGCGCGTCCACCAGAAGAAATCTGGAGTGAAATAGGACCTAATTTAGAGTTTGATGAAAAAACTAGAAAAACGATTTTTGATTGTCTTGGTGAAAGCCTTGCAACGAGATTTATTGACCATACAGCGATAAAACGCGTTTTTCAGAAGGCAAAAGAACAGAGACTTATCCCAGAGTATACTGAAACCTTTTTTATAAAAGCGTTTGAGAGAGCAGGGGGCAGAATAAAAAGAATTAATGAGCATTGCTATACAATTGAGGAGATACCCGGTGAAATCAGAAAAATTTGTGAAAATTTAGTAAATTCAAAGAACTATACCCAGATAGTGAGAAGATATCCATGTGTAACCTTCGATAAAGATGCTATGACTGCTTATCCCAATTGTGAGTTTCTCTCGTTCGGGCACACATTGTTTGACGGTGTGCTTGAATGGGTGGAGAAAAATTTCAGGAATTGCTTGAATAGTGGGGCGATTTTTTATGACCCAGATGGAATATTAGATGGATACATCTTGTTCTACGAAGGAGAGATAAAGGATGGTACTGGCTCTACAGTAGGCAAACGGATTTTTTCGGTTTATCTGGATGATGCAGGGTATGAAATTGTCCACCCGTCTATTTTATGGGATTTGGAGGAAGAGAACGAGCCAGCGGATAGTGAGGAAGTAGATTTGGAACAACTATTAGAGAGAGGTCAGAATATAGCTGAAAGAGAACTTAAAACCTATTTGGAGGAGATGGAGAAGGAGAGAGTGAGACAGTGTAATATAAAAGAGAAGTACGGTGTAGCTTCATTGAAGGATTTGATAGAGAGGTTGGTAGGGGACATTCTTTCCTTAGAGAAAAGGAGTGAGGAAGGAGAGGATGTAGATTTGGCTTTGAAAATGAAGCAAGAGCGTAGGAAGGAGTATATACGGAGTTTGGAAGAGCTAAAGAATTTAATTGAAAGAGAAAAGAGCCTTACGATGTGTGGGCTGCAACCACTTGGAGTTATTAGAGTGAAACCTCTCGGTAAAAAAGAGCAAGGGATGAAAAGAGATATAGAGATCGAGCGTATAGGGATGAAAGAAGCCATGGAATTTGAAAAGAACGCTGGAAGGATACCCGAAGATGTTTCTGCTCAGAATTTAGGTTACGATATTCGTTCTACTGATGCAAGCGGAAATGTGCGATATATTGAGGTGAAAGCCAGAGTGGATTATGGAGATGTAGCTTTAACAAGAAACGAGTGGTTTAAGGCAAAGAGGTTCGGGAGTGACTATTATTTGTATGTGGTGTATAATGCTGGAACAAAGCCAGAGTTATACATCCTGCAAGACCCTGCAAGAAATTTGAGACCTGTAGAATTGGTTTCTGTTGTGAGGTATGTAATACATCCAGATGAAATAATAAAAAAAGGAGGTTAAAAAATGAAAAAAAGGAGATTTATCGAGGATTCATTTCCTGTGAAGGCGGTTAGTGAAATTTCCGCAAATGAGAAAAACATAAGACATGGTCATATTAGCACATTGCATATCTGGTGGGCAAGGCGACCACTGGCCGCCAGCAGAGCCACAGTGTATGCTGCCTTAGTGCCTACTTACAGAGATAGATTGGACTGGGATAATAAAATGAAATTTATTGTGGACCTTTCAAAATGGGAGAATTCAAACAATGCCAGATTAATTGAGAAAGCAAGAAAAGAGATTTTAGAGGCGAATGGGAATAGGCCACCCAGAGTAATAGACCCATTTGCAGGAGGGGGTTCTTTTCCACTGGAGGCCTTGCGACTCGGTTGTGAAACCTATGCAAACGACTACAATCCAGTTGCGGTGCTTATCGAGAAAGCAACATTGGAATTTCCACAAAGGTTTGGAAGCACGGAAAGTGAAGAAAAGAGTTGGGGAGATTTGAAAACTCCTGGGGGCAAGGCAAAAAACAGACTTCTTGAGGCTGTTGAGAAATGGGGAAATTGGGTTAAGGAAGAGGCGGAAAAAGAACTTGGAGGATTTTACAAGGGCATCCATGAGAATGAAATCCCAGTAGGTTATATCTGGGCCCGGACAGTTCCATGCCAGAATCCATCGTGTGGGATTATGATTCCACTCATGAGACAGTTCTGGCTTGCTAAAAAGCCAAAGAGAATGATTGCACTCCATCCTGTTGTGAGAGGTGCAGGGAACGATGTGGAGTTTGAAATTGTGGGAAAAGATGTGCAGGGTTATAAACCATGGCCAGAGAATTTTGAACCAGCGAATGGCACGGTTTCGAGGGCAAAAGTGCGTTGTCCAGCATGTGGCACAACCATTGACGACAAAACTACCAGAAGGTTATTCATAGAAGGAAAGGCTGGGCAGAGAATGGTTGTTGTAGTATTTACAGATGCTGAGGAGGGAGGAAAAGGCTACAGATTAGCCACAGAAAAAGATTTTGAGATGTTTAAAGGGGCAGAGAAATATCTTGAGAAGAAAAGGCAGGAACTCAAAGACAAATGGGGAATTGACCCTGTACCAGATGAACCCACACCAGAAGGCAAGGGGAGTGGTGCAGAAAGAGCCTTTTCTGTACGGAAATATGGGCTGAACACATGGGGCGACCTTTTCAACTCACGCCAGAAACTGGCGCTGATTACCTTTGTGGAGAAGGTGAGGCAAGCACATGAGAAGATGCTGGCTGAGGGCATGGAAGAGGACTTTGCGAAGGCAGTGATATGTTATTTGGGGTTTGTCGTTAGCCGTATCCCCGACGCAAACTCGGTTATATGCCATTGGGATGGTGGCTGGGAAAAAACTGCCACTACCTTTGCAAGACAAGCACTTCCAATGAATTGGGATTACATCGAAGCAAATGTTGTTGGGGAAAAGGGGTACAATTTTAAAAACATTCTGGATACTATTTTGTTAGTGTTAGAAAAAATCTCTGATGCATCTTCCTTTGTTCCTACCATCCCTCAATCCCCAGACACCTCTCTGTCAGAGGAGGAAGAAAATGGAGGCGATGAAGAATGAAAACGGTTCAGGAAATAAAAAAAATACTGGTAGAGCATAAGGAGGAGATAAGGGAGAGGTATGGAGTTGTAATTCTGGGCATATTTGGTTCGTGTGCAAGGGGAGAAGCAAAGGAAACAAGCGATGTGGATATTTTGGTTGAACTTGAAAGACCTATTGGGCTTAAATTCTTTGAGTTGTGGGACGAACTTGAGAAACTACTGGGTTGCGAGGTTGACATTCTTACTGCAACTGCAGTCAAGCAAAAATCATTACTCTGGGATAGTATAAAGGAGGATTTGGTTCATGTATAAGAGGAACCGGGAACTTCTTGTAAGAGATATTATAGAGGCAATAGAAAAAATAGAATCATACATAAAAAATTACTCTTATGAAGAATTTCTTGACGACATGAAAACCAAGGATGCAGTGGTGAGAAATCTTGAGATTATTGGAGAGTCAGCAAATCTATTACCCGATGAAATAAGATGTAAATACCCAGAAATTCCATGGGGTAAGATTATAGCGTTAAGAAATCGTTTAATCCATGGATACTTTGTAGTGGATTATAGAATAGTGTGGGAGATCGTTACCAATGAACTTCCAAAGCTTAAACTCCAAATTAATAAGATACTGGAGGAGGAAAGATGAAAAAACAAAGTGTTCCCAAAATAACACAGGCATCCGCCACCTCTCTCCCTTATCCAGATAACTATTTTGATGCTGTGTTCACGGACCCTCCGTACTATGACAATGTGCCATATTCTTATCTCTCTGACTTTTTCTATGTGTGGCTTAAACGCACAATCGGGCATCTTTACCCAGACCTTTTTGTCACACCTCTCACACCAAAGAGCGAGGAAATTGTTGCCTATACACACAAAGAAGGAGGGCTGGAAGCAGGCAAAAAATTTTTTGAAGAGAGGCTAGCTTTAGCATTCAAAGAGATATACCGCATTCTTAAGCCGAATGGAATTGCTATTATAGTCTATGCACATAAATCTACTGCTGGCTGGGAAACGATAATCAACGCCTTGCTGAGTTCTGGGCTCGTAATTACTGCCTCATGGCCCATATCCACTGAGATGGAGGCAAGGCTTAGAGCCAAGGACTCTGCAGCACTTGCCTCGTCAGTTTATATTGTTGCTCGAAAGATGGAAAGAAACGATGTAGGTTTTTACAATGAAGTGAAGGAGGAACTTCGCAACTATCTTAACAAAAAACTTGATGACCTCTGGAAAGAAGGAATTAGTGGTACCGACTTTTTCATAGCAGCAATTGGTGCAGGAATTGAGGTGTTCGGTAAGTATGAAAAAGTTATGGACTATGCTGGCAATATCATCAGGGCATATAAAATACTTGCAGATATTCGCACAATTGCAACTGAGTACGCGGTGAGTAAAATTCTTTCAAATGGTTTTGGCAGTAATATCACTCCACTCACTAGATTCTATGTTCTGTATAGATGGACATGCGGTGAAGCAAAAGTGGAATTCGACGAAGCAAAAAAGCTGGCTATGAGCGTGGGTATAACCCTTGAGGATTACTGGAACAAAAACACTTGCATCAAAAAGGAGAAGGAATTTGTGCATGTGTTAGGACCGCATGAGCGCAAGATAGAGCACCTAAATAATCCTGCAGAATTGGTTGATGTGCTCCACCTGTGTCTTATATACTGGGAGAAGGATGTGGAAGAGGAAATTGTGACTTTACTTCAAAAAACCCAGTATGGTGATAGTGATGTTATATGGAGAGTTGCCCAATCTATCTCTGAGACGCTTCCAAATGAAAGTCATGAGAAAAAGTTATTAGAAGGCTTTCTATTGGCAAAAGAAAGAATAATCAAAAAAGTAAAGCAAAGGAGGTTACAGTAAATGAAATCTTTTTCAGAAATAGCGATACCCCACAAAGATATACAGGAGGGCAACCTCACAATGGAAATTTTTGCGGCAAATTTGTGGGAGGTGTACAACGGTCGTGGACCCGATGAATATAAAGATGCAGCAAAGTTTTTTTCAAAAACCTACATGACACATGGACTGGAAGAAATAATAAACGCAGTAAGAAAAAGGGTTGAGGGCAAAGGTGGTGATGCAGTTATTCAGTTGACCACGCCTTTTGGTGGTGGGAAAACGCACACACTCATTGCTCTCTATCACAAAGCAAAAGAATGGAATGTAAGGACAGTAGTGGTGGTGGGAACAAGTCTTAACGCAAAAGAGGATACGCTTTGGGGACTCATAGAGAAACAACTTGAGAACAAAGAGGAGCCAGAGATTCTTTCAGGCAATATTGCCCCTGGCATGGACAAGTTAAGAGAGGTCCTCTCAAAGCATACACCTCTTCTAATTCTCATGGATGAAGTCCTGGAGTATGTTACCAAGGCGGCAGGAGTAGCAGTTGGTAAAAGCACACTTGCTGAGCAAACGATTGCATTTATGCAAGAACTCACTGAAACTGTGTGCACATTAGGAAATGCATGTTTAGTTTTGACAATGCCCACAAGCATAACTGAACATTATGACAGTTCTGCAGAGAAATTTTATTCTAAGCTTCAAAAAATTTCAGGTAGAGTTGAGAAAATATCTACACCTGTAGCAGATTCCGAAATTGCCAAGGTGGTGCGTACCAGGCTTTTTAGCTCTGTTGACGAAGATGAAGCGAGAGGTGTTGTTGAAAAATTTGTTAAATATGCATCCGAAAAAGAAATTCTCCCTCAGGGGGTGGAGCCAGCAGAATACCGGGATCGTTTTTTAGAATCTTACCCCTTCCTGCCTGAAGTAATTGATGTGCTCTACCACCGCTGGGGAAGTTTTCCCAAATTCCAGCGTACGCGCGGAGTCCTTAGAATTCTTGCTCTGGTGATTTCCTCGCTTCAGAAAGAAAAAATCCCTTACATAAGTTTAGCGGATTTTGACCTTTCAAATCCAGATATTAGAGCTGAATTTATCAAGTATGTCGGCGAGGAGTACAACAGCGTATTATCTCAAGATATTACGGGAAAGAATGCTGGTGCAAAGGTGTGCGATAACGCACTTGGCCAAACATATAAGAAGCTAAGGTTTGCCACAAGAGCTGCTACTACGATTTTTCTCTACTCATTCTCAACATCTCCTGAAAATGGTGCTAAAATAGAAGAGATCACACGCCAAGCCCTGATAATAGACTACCCACTAAAGGTTATTACCGAAGCTGTAGAGAAACTTCAGAATGAACTTTTTTACATCCAAAGACAAAATGAAAGAATCAGATTTTCCAATATCCCAAACATCAATAAGATTCTAATTAATAGAATGGAAAACATTTCAAAAGATGAAATTTTGGAAAAAGAAAAAAAATGCCTTGAAAGAATTGTAAAAAGTGGAGAGTTTAGAATATACATCGGAGAAACAGATACAAACAACATACCTGACAATGAGGATTTTAAGCTTGTAATATTAATGGAAGAAAACAAGAATGTAGTTGATTCAATAATTAGAAATAAGGGTACAAGTCATAGAATAAACTCAAACACGGTTTTCTTTCTTTTACCATCTGAAACCGAAAATGTGAATCTCGAGCAAAAAATAAGAGAATACCTTGCATATGTTTCAATAATCAATGATAAAAATCTCTCGCTGAGCGATGAACAAAAGGAGGAGGCAAGAAGAAAAACTAAAGAATTAGAATCTGATATTTTAGATCTCACAAGAAGGACATATAGAATTGTGGCCTTGCCCCAAAAAAATAACCACAAAATCCTTGACTTGGGTGTTCCCACTTACGGTGAAAAGAGAGATTTAGGTGCCATCATCTACGAAACTCTCGTTCAGGAAAATGAAATTCTGGTAAGTATTGATCCATTGGCAATCAAGGAAAAATTCCTTAAAGATAAAAAGTATGTTCATACAGAACAGATTCTTCATGCAAGTTACAGAACACCTGGCGAACCAAGGTTACGGAGCCGAGAGGTTTTGATAAAAAGCATTCAAGCTGGTGTCGAAAAGGGTATTTTTGGTTTAGGTTTCTATGAAAACAATGAACCAAGATGCACAGACTTCAAAAAGTCAGGGATTTCAGTTCGTTTCACATCTGACGAGATTTTAATTGCATCGGAGGAATCCAAAGATAAAATATCCGAGATGGCCGAGATTACTGAGGTGAGTGCAAAACCTGATTTCCAAAAAACACAATCAATGCCCGCAAAATCTCTGCATGAAAAACACTATACCATGCAACAGACTCAAGCTGAAGATACTAAAACACTTAAACATCTGTCATTAAGAGTTGAACTGGACTCAAGTCAAACGCTCCCAGATTTATTGAATGTGTTGAGATTCATTTTAAGCAAATTCAAAAAGGCAGAGATAACACTCAAGGCAACTGACGGCTCCATGACTCCTCAAGAGTACGAGCAAAAAATCAAGGAGGCACTTGATCAGATAGGAATTAACTATGAAGAAATGTAGAGATTATCCTGTTTTCTTCCCCATATACACTCCCTCCCTTTCAAATCCCAGTTTCCTGTAGTAATCTCTTGCACCTACACCGCTTGTCACGAGGAGCTTTTTGATGCCTTGATTGTGCAGAATTTCCTCTGCTTGTTCAATCAATTTCTTTCCAAATCCACGGTGCTGCTGTTGCAAATCAGAAGAGGGAGCTCTGCCAATGCTCAACGACTGCCCGAAAACCTTGAGTTCCCTGATGATGCCAACTCCTTTCTCCATCTCCTTTCTCCAGGCCTCAGATGAAGGAATTCGCAATCTTGCATAACCAACAAGAAAATCCTCCTCTGTATCCAAACTTATGAAGAATTCCTTGCCCTTGCTTGCCACATACTCCTGCACATTTGTCTCAATTTTCTGGCTTTTCACCTTCTTCTTCAGCATGTTATGCCCAATCTCTCTGCAACGAATACAACTGCATTTTTTCCCTTCTCTTTCTAGCTTTTCTAACACAATCTGGCGAAGATTGCTCTTTTTCACTCCATCAACTATCAAGTAAGCTGGTATGTCCCGCTGGATTCTCTGGATGCGCACATAACGCGGCAGCACTTCCTTCATTCTTGCAATCACTTCAGCTGCTTCCTCAGTTGAGTATGGCCTGTATTTTCCCTCTTTCCACAACTTGTAAAGCTCAGTGTTCTCAAGCACTAGACAAGGATAAATTTTCAGCATGTCTGGGCGAAACTCAGGTCTCTCAAATAAGAGTTTAAAGCAATCAAGGTCATTTTCCGGGTTTGAGAGAGGAAGCCCTGGCATTATGTGGTAACCAAGCTTCAACCCCGCATCCTTCGCAACTTTCGTAGCTGCAACCACATCTTCCACTCCATGGCCCCTCTTCACAAACTCCAGCACTTTATCGTCAGCAATCTGAACACCGAGTTCCACTCTTGTGGCCCCGAGCTCCAGAGCAAACTCCGCATGTTCTCTTCTGAACCAGTCAGGTCTTGTTTCTATTGTGAGTCCTATGCACCGATGTCTCGCTTTCTCGTTGCGTGCATGTGCATCTTCCAGCGTCTCTGCAACCTCTCCATTCATTGCATCAAATGCACCTTTTATAAATCCGCTCTGGTATTCCCTACTCCTGCAGGTGAATGTGCCACCCATAACAATGAGGTCAATTTTGTCAGCAGCATGCCCAATCTGTTCAAGTTGCTGGATTCTGGCGAGTGTCTGGCTATAGGAATCAAATTTATTCTGGATTGCTCGCATTGCAGCTGGCTCCTTCCCTGTATAACTCTGCGGTGTCTGGAACTCCTCTCCACCAGGACAGTAGATGCATTTTCCGTGTGGACATTTTGCTGGAGAAGTCATTATTGCAACCACAGCTACGCCTGAAATTGTCCGCATCGGCTTGATTTTCAGAATCTCCCTCACCTTTTCTACATCTTCTGGTGCAGCGTTTTCCAGAATCTCAGTGTTGGATGGAATCTTGCTAAGGCGGTATTTAGCAGATAACTTTATCTTTGCCTTGTGCAGTTCCTCGGCATCTCTTATTTTGCCAGATTTTATTTTCTCGATTATTTCCGAAAATATGTCCATTCTTACCCCTTTGGCAAGACAGTATGGGAGCGCCCGTGCTGGGATTTGAACCCAGGTCTGAAGGTTGCTGCATCCTGCAGGCAATTTGCACTGCAATCCACCGCAGCCTTCTAGGATATCCAAACTACCCCACACGGGCAATGACCGAAGAAACCCAAGCAGAGGAGAATAATAAAGGTTGTTTTTCTATCTCTTAACCAGTTTTACATCTTCCCAATTTCCCTTTCCACAACCCGCACAAACTCTCCTTTTGCAATCAAATCCGCAATCTTCTGAATTTCTGGATAAAGCACCCTGTCCTCATCGAGATGGGGCACATGACTCCTAAGCAACTTCCATGCTTTCAGCACCCCGATGCCTGGCTTTAATGGTTTATGAAAATCAAGGCCTTGAGCCGCACAAAGCAACTCAATTGCTAAAATGTGTCTCACATTCCCGCAAATCTGAAGACATTTCCTGGCGGCTGTTGTACCCATGCTCACATGGTCCTCCTGATTTGCAGAGGTTGAAATTGTGTCTGCACTTGCTGGATGTGCTAGAATCTTATTCTCGGATGCAAGGGAAGCAGCCACATACTGGGGAATCATGTAGCCAGAGTTAAGCCCGCTCTTTTCAGTCAGAAAAGGAGGCAGCCCGCTCAGGTGCATGTCCACAAGTCTTGCAGTTCTCCGCTCCGAAAAATTTCCCATCACTGCAAGGGCAATTGCCAGAAAATCCATTGCAAGTGCAACTGGTTCCCCATGAAAATTTCCGCAGGAAAGAGATTTGCCCTCTGGTAAGATTAGTGGGTTGTCTGTAACAGAATTCATCTCAGTTTCCACGATTTTTCTCACATTATCCAGTGTATCCCATACTGCACCGAGCACTTGCGGAGCACAGCGCAATGTGTAGGCATCCTGCACTTTCTTGCAGTTCTTGTGTGACTCAAGAATTTCACTTTTTTCCAGCATTCTCATAAAAATTTCAGCACATTTTTTCTGGCCAGTGTGTTTTCTAACTTCAGATACCTCCTTCCTAAACGCCTGATTCGTCCCTTTCAGTGCTTCCAGCGACATCATTGTAGCAATTAAAGCTGTTTTCAAGAGAAGCTCACTTTCATGCACAGCAAAACCAGCGATTGAAGTCATCACACTCGTGCCGTTAATGAGGGCAAGCCCTTCCTTTGCCTCAAGCTTCAAAGGTCTGAGCTTTTCCCTGGCAAATGCCTCGGTAGCCCGCATTCTTTCGCCCTTGTAAATCACCTCGCCCTCGCCAATCAACGCAAGTGCAACCATAGCCAGTGGAGCCAGATCTCCACTTGCACCCACAGAACCCTGCTCATAAACCACTGGTGTGATGTTGCGGTTGAGCATTTCGATCAGCAGCTGGACAAGTTCTAATCTGACCCCAGAAAAACCTTTTGCAAATGTATTTGCACGCAAAAGCATAACGCCACGTACAACCTCCTCTGCCAATGGCGCTCCCACAGCACAGGCATGGCTTCGCACAAGATTTTCCTGCAATCTGAGAATGTCTTCCTGTGGAATTGAAACCTGGCACAGTTCTCCAAAACCTGTCTTTATTCCATATGCAAGCTCGCTGCTGGCAATAATTTTTTCAATCACTTTTCTGGAGTCAGCGATTCTCTTCTCTGCCTTTTTTGCAAGTTTCACCTTTGCATGCTCTCTGCTCACTGCAATGAATTTCGCAACGGTAAGGTTCTCGCCATCTATCTCCACGACTTGCATAATTCAGAGATAGCAGAGGGGTAAATATGGATTTGCCCTTGTATAAAGCAAGAGATACAAATTAGAAAGCATGGAAATACGAATGAATGCTAGCTTTATGCAACAGAATTCGTAACTTTTAAATACCAGGAAAAAATTTTGATGGATAAGAGATATATGAGAATAATTCTTTCAAGTATATGTGTAGGAGTATTTGTTCTAATCATTCTTTCTATCTTTTGTGAGCCAATAGAAGTCAAGGGGGAATACAATGTTTCAACTACCTCTGGTTTTTTTCCAAGATATACCACTGACTTTTCAATCGAGTGGTATGTAGAAAGATTTTGGAATCACAAGGGCCACCTTCCTTTTTTGATGCATGACAAGATATATATTCCAGCTGAACATTTGTACGCTCTAGACATAAATAATAGAGAAGTTCAGTCGTTCAATATTGCTCTCTCTCGGTGCATAAGCTTCTCAGAGGGCTTAATTTATGGAGTAGATACAAATGAGTGGAGTATAGTATGCTTTAACCCAACTACTAATTCTATTGTCTGGAAATACTTGAGGAAAAATTCTATGCCGTTTGAGATTGCATCAGGGGAGCAAAGAGTTATTGTTTCATACTTTCACGATGGAAAAATAGTGTGTTTAAATGCAGTTGATGGGAAGGCAGTTTGGGAACTCAATTATCATGGCTATGGGGTGCCAGGGATAAAAGAGGGTGTTGTGTATATTTCAGCAAGGGAGGACACAGAAAATGGTTATTCGAAATGGTATTTCGGTGCCTTTTCTCTGCAGGACGGTAGGTTAATTTGGCTTAAACAACTCCCATACCGCATTTGTGACATTTCATGCCCTACAATTATAGATGAGGGGATTATTCTTACCATATCCACATATGGTGACAACCCGTTCTATCAATCTCATGTATTATTTCTCAATAAGAGTAATGGTGAGATTAGATGGAAGACAATGCTTTCTGGAACACGGATAACATCGTCACCAATACTTAGAAAAGAGAGAATTTTTGTAGTTGATTATTCAGGTTCGGTTTTTGCTGTGAGTTTGGTAAATGGAAGCATTGCATGGAGTTCTGCCATAGACACGTTTTGTGGTGAAGGTCCATCTATGCCAAACATAGGCTTATTAGGAAATTACGTAATTTCTGGTGGTAATTATATCAATATATTTGATTATGACGGGACGCTCGTATGGAGATATCGACCTGGTGGCTTGGTTCTAGATCCGATTCTATGGAACGCTTCCTCCGCTTTTGTAGTTTGTTCAGAGTATGTGTTGTCGATAAAACAAGCATCATCAGATAAGCAAGATGTATTTATCTGTAAAGGTGACCTGAAATGTTCAACGATTCTTGGAGACCAAAATATAACCAGATCTCTTGAACTATATATCCATAACATGAATTTCAACCATTCTATAACTAACTATACAATTCAAGTTGTAGTGTGGATTAAAAATGAAAACCGAAAATCTCTGGTATTTAATGATTTTATTAACCTCTCAGAAGATGGTTTAAATATAGTCTCATTCTATCTAAATCTTACAAATGGAACATACACATTTAATTGTAAGGTAACTCCAATAAATTTTAATGATACAATACAATTCAACAATGAGGTGATAGTAGATATTCCACTCCATGAAGAGGAACCTTACACTCCGAATACTTGCACTAGCATACTTCTATTTACTACTGTTTTTTTAATGTTCCCTTTATCACATAGAATTAAAGCTTAACCTATGCATAGGTGAACGTTTGCACTGCATAGCAGCTTTACGGAAACGACTTGCGAAAGACAGAACCCTTACATAAAAGAGAGTTATAGAAGTCATTGCTAAGTTTTCCTTAATGCAGGTTGTATGGTGCGTTCCCTGAATTAGAGAAAACATTGTAATCTCTGGGCATTATAAACAGCCCTTTGACGCTGGTAGCTATAAGGTGGAATAGTCCCAACCAAAATCCTCAATAACCTCCTCCTATATGGCTCTTTCATGTCCGCTTACAACCATGTTGAGGTTGAACAGAAATGGGCAAAGATATGGGAAGAATCAGGTATCTGGAAGGCAGAAAAAAGAAATGGAAAGAAGTTTTTCCTGATTTTTGCCTATCCTGGCTCATCAGGCATCCTCCATGCAGGGCACATGCGTGGATTTGCGTATTCAGACATAATTACAAGATGGAAGAGAATGCTTGGCTACGATGTGCTTTTCCCAGCAGGTGTGCATGCCTCAGGCATTCCTGCAGTTGCATTTGCAAAGAAAGTTGAGACCAATGACCCGATTACTCTCTCGCAATTGAAAGAACTTGGTTTGGACGATGCAACAATTGAGCGGATGAGAGAACCAGAAACCGCATCCTATGAATTAATGAAAATCTACATATCAATGTGGAAGCAATTTGGATTTCTGATAGATTGGAGCAGAACCCTCATCACAATTTCCCCTGAATACAAAAAATTCATAACCTGGCAATTTGAAAAATTGATGGAAAAAGGACTGTTAGTTAAGAAGGAACACCATGCACCGCTCTGCCCAAATTGTGGTCCTGTGGCTGTTGACCCATCTGAGACAGACATTTCCAGAGGTGGCAATGCAGAAATTCTGGAGTTTACGCTTCTCAAATTTAAATACGGTGATTACTATCTCCCTGCTGCAACACTCCGCCCTGAAACAATTTTTGGTGTTACGAATATCTGGCTCAACCCGAACATAAAGTATGTGCTTCTGGAATTAGGAGGCGAGAAATACATCGTCAGCGAGGAAGCAGCAAAGAAACTTCTGCACCAGAAAAACGGGAAAATTCTGGGCGAGATAGATGTAAAGGAAATGCTTGGAAAGCAATGTATTGCTCCTGTTGTCAATCGTGAAATTCCTATCTTGCCTGGGGAATTTGTCGATGGGAATGTGGCAACTGGTGTTGTGATGTCTGTTCCTGCCCATGCACCATATGACTGGGCAGCCCTTCTCGAACTGAAGGAGAACGCAGAGAAATACGGATTAAGTAAGGAGGAGATTGCTAAAATCAAGCCAATTTCGTTGATAGAAGTTGTGGAAGAGGATAATCCAATGGAAACCCGTGCCCCTGTCAAGCCCGCAATTGACCATTTTCCTGATAGAGGAATGTCAGCAGTGGATATTTGCACCCAGCTCGGAATAAAGGACACAAAGGATAGAGCAAAGCTGGATGAGGCAACAACCATTGTTTATAAAAAGGAGTTTCACAATGGCAGGTTGAAGCAGATTTGCGGTGCTTATGCAGGAAAAAAGATTTCCGAGGTGAAGGACAGGATTAAGGAAGATTTTGTTGCACAAGGCGTGGCAGACAAGATGTATGAGTTCTCTGAGGAGGTTGTGTGCAGATGCGGCACTCGTGTAATAATCTCAGTTGTGCCAGACCAATGGTTCATAAAGTACAGCGACCCAGAACTCAAGGAAAAATCCAAGAGCCATTCTGAGAAAATGGCACTCTACCCTCAAACTTATCACGATGAAATAAAGAAAGTGATTGACTGGTACAGCGACAGGGCATGCATCAGAAAGGGGAGATGGCTTGGCACCGAATTCCCGTACAAAGCGGGCTGGATAATTGAGCCGATTTCAGATTCTACGCTTTATCCCGCATTCTACATAATTTCAAAGTATGTGAACGAGGGGTTGCTGAAGCCAGAGCAAATGAATTCTGCATTCTTTGACTATGTTTTCCTTGACAAAGGTGAAGGAAACGCAGAAATTAAAGAAATCCAGGAAAAAATCAGAGAGGACTTTGAATACTGGTATCCGCTTGACATTAATCTGGGTGGCAAAGAACATAAGACAGTGCATTTCCCTGTATTCCTGATGAACCATGTGGCAATTCTCAGTGAGAAACACTGGCCCAGAGGGATTTTTGTAAACTGGCATCTCACAATGAAATCCGGCGAGAAAATTTCAAAGTCGAAGGGTGGAATGGTGGCAATTCCCAGAATTGCTGAGAAGTTTGGCGTTGATGCCCTCCGCCTTTACTACGCACATGCTGCCTCTCCAGATGCAGACCTGGAATGGGATGAGGAAACGGTACTCACCTACAAAAACAGGGTGGAGAAAATTTACGCGCAATATGAGGAACTGGCAAAATTTGAGAGTGAACTCAAGGGGCATCTCGAGACCTGGTTAGAAAGCAGGTTTGCAAAAACGCTGGTTTTAGCTCATCAATACATGGAAAAATTTGCATTGCGAGAATCTGCGAATGTGCTCTTCTTCGAGTTTTACAATGACCTGCGATGGTATATAAAGCGAGGTGGAAAAAGCAAGCTGGCACAAAAAATCTACATGGATTATCTCAAATGCCTTGCACCTTTTGTGCCAAACATCTGCGAGGAAATCTGGCATCTTGAGAACAGCACTTTAATCTCTTCGGAGCCCTTGCCCGCACCAGAAAGCTACAAACAGAGCGAGGAAGCAGAAAGAAAGGAGGAGTTTCTTCAGGCCTTGGTGGAGGACATAAGAAACATTCTGAAACTTGTTAAGGGCAAGCCAGAAAAAATAGAGCTTTATGTGGCTGCAAAATGGAAGCAGGAACTTGCGAAGGAAATAGCAATGAACATCTCAAAGGAGAGGAGCCAGATAATGAAGGAATTGATGGAAAAACCTACATTAAAGCAGCATGCAAAAGAAATCCAGAAAACAGTGCCGAAACTTTTGGAAGAGATAAAAAAGAAGGGTGAGAAATACATATTCTTTGATGAATATCAGTTCCTGCAGGAGGCAAGGGAATTTCTTGCTGGGGAGTTTGGTGTAGAGGTAGAGGTAAAAAATGCTGATGCCCATCCAGCAGAAAAGAAGGCACAGGTGGCGATGCCTTTCAAACCAGGTATTCAGGTGGTGGTGAAAAATGAGTGAACTCGAGGAGTATGTGAAACGGTTGGCTGAGTATTTGATGGTGACTGCCCAGACTGCACCGAAAGGGCGTGGTGAGGATTCCCTCGTGATGAAGGTTCTAGCAGGTGAGGAGAAAGGGAAGCTTGCAAGGGCAATGTTTGCAATGGCTGAGAAAACAGGAAAAAAGCGTTATGAAAGAGACGGTAAAAATGTAGAGCAATCGGATGCTGTCCTTCTCATAGGGATAAAACCGCACAAAGCAATGGGTTTTGATTGTATGGCTTGCGGGCTCGGCTGCAAGGGCTTTGACGAGTTTGGAAGGAAAAGTGGTGAGTTTGAGGGCCCAAACTGTGCTTTCAAGTTGATTGACCTGGGCATTGCGCTGGGTTCCGTGGCAAAGAACGCTGCCATTTTTGGTCTGGATTCAAGGGTAATGTACACCGTTGGAGCGGTTGCAAAAGCGGAAAAAATGCTGGATGCGACGATGATAATTGGTTTTCCAGTGAGTGCAACAGCGAAGAGCCCGTACTTTGACAGGAAGGTTTAGAAAAACCAGTAAAAATAGGCGAGTCCAGGTACGAATTTTTGACGATTAAGAAGGAATTATATATAAGTTTTACCTGACGAAACAAGACTAGGAGGTAATAAATTGCCCCCTGAAGAAATCTCTGTGGACGTTGGTAAAGGATACATGAGCACGACAGAGAGTACAGTTTATTTAGTGGCAGAAAAGATAGTTTCTAGGGGCTTTAAATTAATTTATATTACAAAGCGGAACCCAGACCTGTTGATTGAAGAGTTTCCATGGTTGAGGAAGGAAGAGGGATACTGGCTCACCACATCTCCCACTGAGAAACACAAAACCCTGGATCCAAGGAGATTGGAATTTGAAGTTACTCAAACAATTCTAGAGTTTGTTAAAAATCACAAGAAGTCCGTTGTTGTGGTTGATGCTATCTCTCTTCTTATGTCTAGGAACGATTTTGATAAACTCCTTGAATTTGTGAAAGCAATGGCTGATTTTGTATCTCTACATGATTCAGTATTTCTTATTTATGCTCCTCCGAAGATATTTAAGGAGAAAGAGAGAGCTTTGTTATTAGAGTATGTGAAGTTAATGAAGATTGGGGATTATACCCATGTTGGGGTGAAGGTTTTTGTAAGATGTGCGAAATGCGGCAAGCGAGTGGATGAGAGCCAGACCTTTTGTCCATCTTGTGGAGCATTTCTCACTCCTAATAGAATAGATAATGTCGAACCCAATAAAGTAGAAACCCTTGACAGTATAATAAAGGAGATTTTAGAAGATGTAGAAAAGGAACCTAAGGAACAAAAGAGAGTAGGTGTAGAGCCCCAGAAAGTTGAGGGCAAAGAAACGAAGTTAGAGCAGCGAAGAACAAAAAACAAAGAAGAGAGCTTTATCAATGGGGTTAGATATCAAAAGAGAAAAGAGAAAACAACTAAAAAAAATATGATAGTTGGTGTTTTCATTAGTGTTGTTCTGTTGATTGCCTCTTTATTAATAGTTTGGTATGCACTCCAGCCACAGACAAAAATAAAGGTAGATGGTAAAATTGATGACTGGCAAGGAATAACAAGTTATGCAGATACAAGTGTTGCTGTAGATCCAGATATAAACCTGAACGAATACAGTGTTTACTATGAAAGCGATAGAGTTTACTTCTATGCTAAAGTATCTGGCAGTTTGTTCAATGGTGCTAACAATGGCTACGATGCTTTGATAATTTTTGTAGATACAGATGCAAATGCCAACACTGGCTACAGAATAGAGAATCTGGGTGCAGATGCGAAGATTGAAGTTTCTGGTTATGCGGGTGAAATCCGCTCTGCCGTTGCCTCAAGATTCATTGAGCAGAGTGCTTCCTCGAAGCCAGAATTGAATTACAGTGCTTGGGAGAATGCTGGCGAGGTAAGAGTTGAAAAGAGCACAAACATTGTTGAGGGCTATGCCAAAATTGCTGGCTTGAAGAACCCAGTGAGTTTGGTGCTGATGCGGCATTATGAGAGCAGTGCTTATGCAGAGAAACGGGGCATGGCCCTAGTGAGCAAAACAGAAGGAAGTTTGGTGGTTTACCAGAATTTTATTGGCAGTGATGTGGTGAATGCAGACGAGGATGTGCTAGAGTTGCGATTGGTTGCAAAGGGCAAGGCGGTGCATGTGGAGAGTTTGAGCGTGGAGAATGCAAATCTGGATTTGCCGAAGAAAGATTTGGGAGTGAACGAAGAACTTACTGTGAGATGCAAGGCGAAGAGCTTGAGTGATGGTAATGCGTATGCGTTTGCAGTTTCCAGCATGGACACAAATGTCCCTTACAGAATTGTGGGCAATGGTGGCAAAGCATACTTTGGTTCTCTGCCTTCGGGCATTGTTATAGACGGTGCATTTGGTGACTGGCAGGGTGTACAGAAAGGTGTAGATGTGCCTGGTGATGCTGATAAAAACATTGATTTGCTGGAGTATGCAAGTGCAATAACAAACAATGCCTACTTCTACATGGCAGTAGATGGCACAATGCTTGCTGGCTGCGAAATTCCTGTGCTTGGTGCCAGACCACCAGTGCAGCCAGGACCATCTATGCCAGTGGTGATAAAAGAAAATCTGGGCATGGATGTGGCAAGAGTTTACATTGATTTGATGAACTCTACAATCAACACCTTCAATCCAGCAATGATTTCCCATGGTTATCTGATTGAGTTACAAGGGAGGAATGGGCAGGTAATCAGTGCAAAGGCATGGAAGTGGGAGAATGGTGTTAAGGCAGAGGAAATCCAGAATCCAAACATTGCTCATGGTTTGAGCGATGGAAAAATTGAGCTCAGTGTTGGGCTTGACACACTACCAGGCATTGATGGAAACTCCAAATTCTACTTTGAGATGAGTAACTGGCTCGGACAGAAGGACGCAAGCGAGATTGCTTACAGGGCAGGAAAAATCTGGCATGAAAATACTGCGGCAAATGGTGGAACAAGGGTCACACCGCATGTACCGATACACATAAATGAAAATAGCCAATTTACTCCAGATAATGGTGTTGTTGGTGGCTCTGGCACTCAGAGTGATCCATACATCATAGAAGGATGGGAAATAGATGCGAATGGAGGCACTTATTGCATCTGGATAGAGAACACTGATGTGTATTTTGTGATAAGAAACTGTAATGTGTATTATGCAACAAGTACAGACACTCAACCCAATGGTGCAGGCATTGCACTAAATAATGTAAAGAACGGAGTGTTGGAAAACAACACAGCCTCTGACAACATCAATGGCATCTTCTTGAGTTCCTCTAGCAACAACACCGTAACCAACACCACTGCCTCGGGCAACTCATGGAATGGCATCTACTTGTGGTGCTCCAGCAATAACACCATAACTGACAACACTGCCTTTGGTAACTTCGACAGTGGAATCTACTTGTATTACTCAAGCAACAACACCATAATCAACAACACTGCCTCAAGCAACACCAAATACGGCATCGTCTTGGATTACCTTTCAGACAGCAACACCATAACCAACAACACAGCTTCTAACAACGACCTCGGCATCTTCTTGGGGGCCTCTATCAAAAACATCATAACCTATAACAATGCCTCAGACAACTCCATAGATGGCATCCGCTTGTCTTCCTCAAGCAACAACAACATCACAAACAACAATGCCTCGGACAACTATTATGGCATCTCCTTGTATTCATCAAGCAACAACAACATAACCAACAACTGGATTTGCAACAATACCTACTACGGCATGAATATCACATCTGGTTCTACCAGCAACACAATTCACCACAACAACTTCATCGGCAACAACGGTGCAGGCAAAGGTGTTTCTGGCAATTGCCAAGCCTACGACGATGTCGGCAGTAACTACTGGTATGACAACACAGCTCTGGAAGGAAACTACTGGAGTAACTGGGATGGCAATGGCAACGGCACTGCGAATGCCTACCCAATTAATGGTGGGGCTGGAGCAAGTGATTGGTATCCCCTAGGAAGTCCAGTTAGTGAGCTATCCATAGTCCAAGTTTCTGTGCTGGTTATTTGCAACTTTGCACTTCTCATTCTTCGAAAAAAGAGGAAAGCTAACTTTCCAAAAGCTTTCTCGCCTCCTCTATTTTTCGTTTGATTTTCATCATGCTAAACATCTTGATCGCTTTGTCTATGAGTTTATCTGCCTCCTCTCGATTACCAGCACCTTTTTCTACCTCTCCCCATGCAAGATAACCACATGCAGTTCTGTATTCTCCACCATAAAGCATCAACGCTTCCACTCCCTGATAAAACTTGCTTCTTGCCTCTCCAATTTTTCCTTGGTCTGCTAGAATCTTACCATAGGTGATGTAAGCATAACCCGCTGCCTTTGCCACATCCATTGCTGAAAAGTTGTTGAAAATGGTAGTGCAAATTTTCTCTGCCTCTGCCTTTCTTCCCAGAGAGCAAAGCAAGTCGCTCTTGTCTGAAATGGCATTCAAAAGTAGTATTTTACCTCGTTCGTCGTTCTTTACCTTTTTCAGTTCCAGCAATGCTTTATCCACAAATTCCAGTCCTCTCTCATATTTTTCCTGTTCTCTGTAAACCGCCACATGTGCTAGAAAATGTCCAGCAAGAAGCAAGGGATTGTTTGTTTTCAGCACATAACCTCCAGATTCAACAAGACATTCCATTGCCTCATTAAATCGTTCATGCTTAGCAAATGCCTTTGCGAGTTTCCCATAAGTATTGATTAACGCGTGCAGGTTCTCAATCTTTTTAAGATACTGGATTTCTGTTTTGTAGGTTTGCATACAATTATCCAAATCACCAATTGCGAAGTAGAGGTCTGCCATGTTATCCAATGGGAAAATCATGCCCCAGAGATGCCCACACTTTTCAGCTTGCTTCAAACTCTTCTGGAAGTAGGCAAGAGCTGTGCTGTACTCGTGCATGTATCTGTAAACAATTCCTATGTTGTTGTAGGAACCAGCAATTGTTAGATGCTCGTTTATTTTCTCTCTTATTCCTAAACTCAATCTGTAGTAATCCAGGGCTTTCTTCAACTCTCTTTTTTCAAAATACACATTTCCGAGGTTGTTAAGCAACAAAGCCCTATCTCGATCCTCTGCCCCAAATTCCTCAAACACGGCAAGTATTTCCAGATAAATTTGTTGTGCCTCCTCTATCTCTCCTTTCCTGTAGTGAATTGTGCCCTCCAGCAGCCGCAATCTTCCATATTCCCTGTTTGACTTATCCACATTTTCCAGTCCTTTTTTTATATACTCTAACCCTTCCTCATAGTTGCCAGTGGCATGAGCACATTCCCCAATCTTTCTGTAGATTCGCTCAGGAGCTGAGGTGAACTGGAGCAGTGTGGAATATACCTGTAATGCCTCTTTGTATCTGCCAGTGATCTGGTAAATGTCTCCCTCTTTTTCAAGAAGTCCAACATATACTTCCTTCAAACTTTCATCATTCTCAGAAAGTTCTTTTGCATAACCAATTAACTGTAGGGCTTCTTCATTTGCAAATTTTGTTTCTGCATTTTTGATGCCTTTCAGAAGGTAAGGCAATGCTTTACCAGAATTCCCTGCTTTGTAATAGTGATAGCCAATCCTGCTCAAAATGCTCTCAATTCTATCCTTGTAAATTTTTTCAAGGGCTTCGGCGACTTTTTCGTGGTACATTGCCCTCATTGGCTGTGGAATTGACTGATAAGTCACTTCTCTCGCAAGTGTGTGGGCAAAGGCGCAATCGTTGCCTACAAATGTGATGAGCCCAGAATGTTCTATGTTCCGCAATTTTCTGAGCATCTGAAATCTGTCAATTCCGAACACCGTGGCTACAATTTCTGGGTTAAATGACTCTCCAATCACAGAACCACATTCTACAATTTCTCGCAGTTCTCCCAGCCCTGCAAGTTTTCGTCTGAAAATCTCCTCCACCTTTTTAGGTAGGCGGTGTTCCTTCTTTTTCACGATTTTCCAGTTTCCATTTTCCTCGATTATCTCACGTTCTGCAATCATGTACATTGTAATTTCAATCAGAAATAACGGGTTTCCACCAGTTTCTGAAAGAATTTCACACACAACTTCCTCATTTTTCCCGATTCCCTTTGCAATGCTCTCTAAGATTTCTACTGCACTTTCTTTTGACAGTTCTCCGAGCTCTATTTCCTGCATTTTTCCAGCATTCACAAGGTCTCCCAATACATCATTTGCGAAACTTCCAGCAAATTCGTCGGTTCTTGCGGTGAGCAGCACAAACAGATTAGAGTTTCGGATGTTCTGGATAAGATAGGAAACCATAGAAATAGTGGACTCGTCAGCCCACTGGACATTTTCTATGACAATTAGCATTGGTTTTTCAGAGGCAATTCTGCAAACCCCTCTTGTCACATTTTCAAACAATGTAGTTCTCTGGGCAGCAAAGTCCCCTTTTCCGTAATCTATCCCATCGTATTTGCCAGATGTAATTAAATAACGAAATTCTTCCTCTATGCCTGTTACTGCATCTGCATCTCCATTCCAATTTTTTAGAATCTTTCCATACTTTCTTTGGATGTTGAAAAGAGCATTTCGCATGTCTTCAATTAGGAATTCCGTTTCTCTGCCAGAAAGAATGGCTACAAGGTTTAGGTTGCCGAGGCGTTCCACTACAATCCACCAACCTTCGTATTCAAGCCGTCCAAGTCCACCACCTGCACTTGGGTCAATAAGTTTCATTGAGTCCTGGACAAAGCGATTTACTAAAGCAAGCATTGCCGTAAAGATTTCTGGCTTAATTTGAAAATTTTCTCGCTCCACTTTTGCAATTAGAAGTCCCCGATCTGTAGATAGATAGACACAGTCCACTCTTGGTGGTTTCTGGGGTGAAAGCAAATGCTCAATTCCTAGCTCTGAGAAGCATTCGGTGAGGGTTACGAATGGAATCCTAACACCCTTTACTCCGTGTCCAACTCCATATTGGAAATTTTTATTTTTAGCGATTTCCAAAGTTTGCTCCATCAATCTTGTTTTTCCGATACCCACATCTCCTTTTATAAGTAGTGCAGCAGTTCTACCAGATATTGCCTCTTCAATCAGTTCTTGAATAATTTTAAGCTCCTGCTTTCTATCTACAAACGGGACAACTATATCTGGAGGCATCACTTCATTTGCTCCTGTTCTGTCAATTTTTTGAGGAAGGCTCTGTATTCCTCAATTTCTACGCTGGAAAAAATCACATTTCCATTTTCATCCCTAAGCGTTTCCACATAATTGATTAAAATCTCAATTTTCTCTGGCTCTGGGGCATCAGGGTCTATTCTGAACCCTTCCATTTCAGTGCATGCATTAGCCAGCAAATTTCTTGAGCTTTTTAGTCCACTGCACACTCTACTTAAAATGATATCCATCAATTCCACGAGAGTTTCAGGCGGATGTTCCGTTATTTTTTTCATTGTGCTCTAAAGAAGACCCATGTCCTTTATCAGAAGTTCTCCAAGTTTCTCAAATCCAACCTGGACATTTTCGCCTGTCTTTGCCGATGTCAGATAGAAAGGTGGTGAACATCCATCTTTCATTTGGAAGCTAGCAAGGAGAGCCTGAATATCTTTTATATTAATTTTCATCTGGTCTTTTAGGTCGACCTTATTAGCTAGCAACACTAGGGGAACCTTTCCAGCATACTCAAAAAATTTTGGAATCCAGTATTCTCCAAGGTTTTTCAGTGTCTCTGGCTTCGTCACATCGCAGACAAGGATGCCACCATTGACACCTTCGAACATGTCCTTATGAACCCTTTCATAGTCCTTCTGTCCCATTATATCCCAGATTATCATTCGCAATTCCACAATTGCGTCTTTACCTACAATTTTCACATCCTTCTCCATTGGCTTGGCACCCAGTGTTGTGATGTATGTATCATCAAACTGGTCTACAACAAACCTTCTGACAAGGCTTGTCTTTCCTACAGCCGCATCGCCCAGCATTATCACAGATTTTATCACATTCTTGGTCTGCATGTTCTCACTGAACCACCATTGAATTGTGATATATAAAACTAATCTTAACGCATGGGAGAAAGTTTAATTATCCCGTTGGTATTGCAGTTTCAAGGGGATTAACATGGTCGTGAAGGTAGCAATAAACGGATATGGAACCATCGGAAAGAGAGTGGCGGATGCAGTGAGCTGGCAGGACGACATGAAGATTATCGGGGTTGTGAAAACAAGGCCCACATACGAGTGCATAACAGCAATGCAGAAGGGCTTCAAGATTTATGCAGCCAGTGAGGACAAAATCCAGGCATTCAAGGATGCAGGATTTGAGGTGGCAGGGGTTGCTAGAGATTTATTCGAAGAAGCGGACATCATCGTAGATGCAACACCTGGCAAGAAGAAAGATGGTGGCACCACTGGTGAGGATTACAAGAAGGTTTATGAGGAACTGGGAAAGCCGGCAATATTCCAAGGTGGAGAGAAACACAAACTTACAGGGCTTTCATTCAATGCCTTTGCAAACTATGAGAAATGCATCGGGGCAAAGTATGTTCGTGTGGTCTCATGCAATACCACTGGCTTACTGAGAACCCTTGTGCCAATACACAACGAGATTGGAATTGAGAATGTGAAAGTAGTGCTAGTGCGCAGAGCCACAGACCCAAATGACTCAAAGAAGGGACCAATAAACGCAATTCAGCCAGAAGTGAAAGTTCCTTCGCATCATGGTCCAGATGTCCAGAGCGTTGTGCCGAGCATAAACATCAGCAGCATGGCTGTGGTTGTGCCCACTACAATCATGCACCTGCACAATGTGATGGTTACATTGAAAAAGGAAGTGAAAACCGAGGATGTAATCAATATCTGGAAGAAATCCACAAGAGTGATTCTTGTGAACTCAAAACATGGATTTGAATCTACTGCCCAGTTGATGGAGTATGCCAAGGACCTCGGAAGGCCCAGAGGAGACCTCTATGAGATTCCTGTCTGGCAGGATGGTGTGAGTGTTGTCGGTAGGGAACTCTACTACACCCAGGCAGTGCATCAGGAAAGCGATGTTGTGCCAGAGAATGTGGATGCAATTAGAGCAATGATGAACCTGGAGACAGACAAGTTCAAGAGCATTGAGAAGACAAATAGGACACTGAAAATAATAAAGTAACGGGGCTAACCGCCCTACGGTACCTGTGTAAAGGGGATGCCTTTGGCATCCCCGAACGAAGCAAACAATTTTTTCTAGATTGGACGACCGTCTTACGATCGGGGTTGCACCCTACGGTACCACGAGGGGCTGCGCCCCTTACGGTAACCCCCAAGGGTTGGCACCCCATGGTACCTGTGCTAAGGGGATGCTTTCAGCATCTCCGAACTTACCCTTTTGCCATTTTTTTCCGTGAACGCTTTTGCGAGCGTTAGCGAGCAAAAGGGTTCCCCGAACCTATCCATTTTGGGTCTTACCATCTTTTGGATGAAACCTTTTCGGGCGAAGCCTGAAAAGGTTTCCTTCATTTCTTCTTTTTCTCCTCCCTTATTACAATCATATCTCCCAGTGTGAGTGTTTTGTCTCTTCCAGATGTTTTTAGAGCCACATTTTCATTAACTTTTTCGAGAAGCTTTATGTTGAGCGTTGCCTCGAGTTTTTTTGCAAGTGCATCTGGTGGTCTAAACTCCTTCGTTTCAATCTTTGCAATTATGGATTTTTTTTCGTTGATGCGTTTTCCAAGTTCTTCCTGACTCCAGCCCCTTGCCTCTCTTGCCTTCCTGATGCGTTCATTGTAGTCCTCAACAAGCTCTTCTTCTGGCATTTTTGAATAGATGTCTACTTCTTGCCTTTCCTGGGGCTTCCTGAAAGGTGCAGGAATTTCGGATTTGGGTGCTTCCGATATCTCCTTACCATATTTCGCACACTTGGGACAAAGTGATAGCACAGTGCCCTCAACAAGCACTTTTCTTAGAACCTTGGTTTCCATCCCACACATCTCACAGTGCATGCTTTCACACACGGGAGAAGGAAGAGGGAATATTAAAGGTAGTGGTGCCTTCAGAAATCCATCGCATTCAGTATTTTTTCAGGTAGGCCTGGACACTGGATTGAGAGGTAATACTTGCTCAACTCAATCTGAGCTCGCAGCAATTTTTGCATTTCTTCTCTTGTACGATAAGTGAATGGGTCAAACTGTTTCAATCTCTCTTCAGTGAGACCTTCCACATGAACTGGCACCAGCACTTTGTCTCCGAAAATTGGATGTGGAGCATACTTCACAGCACCTCTAGCTGCCTGGAACAGAAACAATTCGGTCTCCTCAATGCTTGGGCCTGTGCCTCCCACAGGCTTCTTTTTTCCGTCCTTTTCCACGAATTTTGCAGTGGGCACAAGCAACTTTCTGCCTCCAATCTCTCTTTCTACCCATTCGTATTCAGCGCCGATACGACCGGTTGTATTGATCAGATAAACATCTACTGGCTCTTTCTCCCTTGCTACCAAAAACTCGTAGAATCTTGTCACATGCTGGGCATTGGTTGCACCCATCGTGAAAGGCAGACAATACCTGCTCTCATACTTCTCCTGCCCTACACCTACCCTACTCTGGGCTGGATGCCCAATGGTCCTCCCATCTGCCAGAACTTTCGCTGCAAATTCTGGGTTGCTTATTTTCACCCATGCATAGTCAGATGTGTATCCCGGGCTAATAAAAACCGCCATGTTAAGGGGCACACTAGAATTAACATTCCCATCGTAGTAGCCAGTATCTTCGAGATAGAAAACACTTCTTGCATTGCGGTTGAGTTTTCCATGGTATTGGAACAGCTTGCCAGCAAAGCTCACATTTCCATTTTCGTCAAACTCCGTGTTTTCATGGAGTGCTCTTGGTGACATGCCTGCAGTGTACATTGCAACCTGATTCTCATCCACATCCTCGGTTTTCGTCCATGAGCCCTTTTCTGAGCCATAAACCCTGTCTGGGAAGATTGCTACGATGTCATCGTTCTTTATCACCTGATTGTAAACATATTTTGCCATGTCTATTCCGAATTTCTCAATGAAGATTTTGTTGGTGCGCTCGTTGAGAATGTAAAGCCCATGGGTTGATTTACCACTCCCGCTTAATCCCCAGACGCACATTGCAATTCTCTTCTCGCTGCCATCCACCCGCTTCACTGTAAATTCCTTGAGGGAGGCATGCTCACCTGTGCCCCCTTTCTGGTAAACAAAGTTTATCCAGTGAGTCAAGAAACCTTTTTTCACCTCCCCCTGATAGGAAGTGGCTGTTATAATTGTGTAATTATGGTTGGGAAAACGAAGTACCTTTAACATCTCTTTTTTCCCAGGCACATTTGGATTTTCCAGATAGTGGGGAATGTGGAAGATTATAGCATCTGGCTTCTCATCTGGTGATGCTGGAAAATTCAGTTCCTTCCAGCGGAAGGCAATGTCTGGAAATTGGGCATCCTCATAAAGTCGGGCATGCATTGCTACAGGAGTTCCAGGCATTCCAAGAGTTGCATCTACCCGGATGAGCTTCCTGCAGAGAATTTGCTCAAGCACAGTTCGCATCAATTCCTTGTGTTCTAGCTTCAAGTCCTCGTTTTTCTCTATCACCACACTTCCTTCTGCACTTCTGCTCCAGATATTGGAAGCCCAGCCCCAGGACCCGTTTTTATACTGTATTCCATAAAGCTTTGCACGCTCAAGAAGGTCTGGGGGATTGTTCAAGACACCTTCTATCCCTGCTTTCCTCTTTATTTCCTGAATTTTCTCAAAAATTTCAAGAAAGCTCTCTATTGTTAGTTTTTCTATTTCTATGAGCATGTTCTCACCTTACAAACCAACTCGTTTTACCGTTTCTTCTTTTGGCACACCATTTTCATCCCAGCCCCTTATTTCATAATATTGCTTTAGCATGGTTTCCAGCTCCACGACATACCCTTTTGAATGGCCTTCCTTCAGCTTTTCCGTGAGTAACCGTTTTGGCAGCGTGTCTTTCACAACACCAGCTCTCACATTGTACAGCCGTTCAAGATTGTAAATTCTTTCACCCACAAGCAACAAATCGGTGTCTGTGTATTCAACGCCAGTTGCAGCGGAAAGCATTTCTGCATAATGTTCAGGATTTAAACCAAACTGTGAGAATCTGCAAAGCACGAGTGAATCTACAGCCGCAGAGATGTTCTGGAGCAACACAGTGAGCCCTGCCTTTCCCTCGGTTTTCAATCTGTCAGTCATGTAGGGATTACCAAGCACTTCTGGTGCAGTCATGTAACCCCTCAAATGACAGCCACCACGATTGGAAGTGGCGTAGGACAATCCCATACCCTGCACACCTCTAGGGTCATACGCTGGCAATTCTAATCCCTTCACACTCATTGAGTATTCCTCTGCGCCATACTCCTTTGCAAATCTGAGCGAGCCCTTTGCTAGCTTTTCTCCAATTCCCTCCAAATTTGCAATCTTATCAATGAGCTGGAGCACTGTATCTGCATTTCCAAATCTTATGTAGTCAGTAATCACACCTCTCTCGCTCAACTCCATTGCACAGGCGATTGTAGCGCCGGTTGAAATCGTATCCAGCCCATAGCGATTGCACTTGTAGTTGGCGAGAGCAATCTTCTCAATGTCGTTAATGCCACAATCAGCACCAAAAGCCCAAACTGTCTCATATTCTGGCCCCTCTCCTTCCTCGCCTCCTGCTTTTGTTACTCTCCCACACGCTATTGGACAGTGTGCACACGCACTTCGCCTCACGAAAATTCGCTCACGTAGAGTTTCACCAGAGATTGCATCCGCATCCTTGAAAGTTCCTTCCTGATAGTTTCTTGTGGGCAATGCCCCAATTTCGTTGATGATATTCACAAGAATAGCAGTCCCATAATTTGGCAATGCATCTTTTGTCACTGGGTTTTTCGCAATTGCCTCCAGAGCTAGTTTTTTCGCTGCCTCAAATCTGTCTGGATGTGTAATCACAGGTGTCCCTGAGCCCAGCACTGCAATTGCCTTCAGCTTCTTTGAACCCATAACTGCACCCAGTCCTCCTCTACCTGCTGCCCTGTGTTTGTCGTTGATTATGCAACTGACCAACGCTAGCTTTTCGCCAGCTGGACCAATGCAAGCCACCTTTGCCTTCTCGTTTGTTTCTGAGAGCACTTTTTCCGTGGTTGAATGTGTATCCAATCCTGCCATGCTGGAAGCATCTTCAAATCGTACATTCTCATCGTTAAGAAAGAGATAAGTGAGTTTTTCTGCTTTCCCCTCAATCACAATTGCATCATAACCCGCCTTTTTAATTTCCAGGCCAAAATGCCCCCCAGAATTCGAATCAAAGATTGTCCCAGTTAGCGGAGATTTGCTTGTTATTGAATATCTACCACCAGTCGGTGCACCTGTAGCTGTGAGTGGTCCCACTGTGAAAATCAGCTTATTTTCAGGTGAAAGTGGTTCTGTCTCCGGCTTCACTTCATCAAAAAGAAGCTTTGCACCTAAACCCCTGCCACCAATAAAATTTCGCAGTATTTCTTCGTCTAATTTCTCAACTTTCGCAGTTTTCTCAGTAAGGTTGACTCTCAATAATTTTCCACACCATCCATTCATTTTTTCGCCTCCTACAGTTTGTGATGCTTCCTCCTTTCCTCAATTTCAACTGGCGTCAGAATTTGGCAATTCCTGCACTTTGCCACATAATACTCTTTTATCTCCTCTGGCAACTTTGACACAAAATTACTCGGGCAGTATCTGCATGGAACCTCATCAATAAGCCAGTTATCAGTGTATTTGAGCCAGGAAACAGTGTTCACGATGTTAATGCCAGAGCTTGTGCCTACTCTAAAGTAAACTGGATTTAGAAGTTCATCCTCATTTGCACAAGCATAGATGCATCGCAACATATCAAGAAAATTTGTAACGCCTCCAGATGCCTTCACTCCTTTCTTTCTACCAACTGTCTCTCGCATCAACTTCAGATGTGCAGGAAGCGCGCCCATTGGCCCAAAGCCAGTCGATGTTTTCACAAAATGGGCACCCGCCTCAACACTTATCTTGCAGCCCTCGGTAATCTCTTCGTCTGTGAGAAAACCTGTCTCTAAAATTACCTTCACAGTTTTGCCATCCGCTGCTTTCACAACCTCTCCAACATCCTTTAAAAGGTAGGCATGTATCTTCTCTTTCTCCTCACCTTTCGCAGTGCTTAGCTCCCTCAGTTTTCCTACATTTATCACAGTATCAATTTCCTCAGCACCATCTTCCACTGCTAGCTTTGTTTCAAATGCCTTTGCCTCAATTTTCATCTGTCCAAGCGGGAAGCCCACAACTGAGCACACGAGCACATCGTACTCCTTTGCCTTAATGTATTCCACTGCCTCATTTACACGTGCAGAATTCACACAAATGGATGCAAATCCATATCTTTCTGCCTCGTCACATAAGGAATGAATTTTCTTTGTCAGAACATGGGGTTTGAGCTCCGTGTGGTCTATCAAGCCCGCAACCTTTTCTTTCGTAAGTTTTGAGGGGATTTTAGCCAGCTCAGATTTGGAAATTCGCAGGTACATAGTTACCTGATAACTGAGAGTATAAATAAAGGTTATTGGGGATGGGATAGGGAATGTGCTAATAGACTCAATAACAAATCTAAATAGCAATAAATCTAAAATTTAGAATAATAGAGGCTCATGTCAAAACCAAAAAATTAATATCTCTCTATGATATACTTATGCACATGCGGAGAAAGGACATCTTAACACCAAAGGAGAAATATGCTCTGTATTACATCGCGAAATATCCGAGTTCAACAGACAAAGACATTGCGAAAATGACCAAACTGAAGCTTTCTACAGTGACGGCAATAAGACGAAGATTGAGGAATATGGGGATTTACAGGGGAGTAAATATTGCTCTCTTACCTAATATGGGTGCAGAATTGCTGACAGTGAGCTATGGGTCGTTGAATCGGCTCGGAAAAGGTGTGGGCGAGAATTTTTACAAGGATGTTGGAAAAAGCACCTTTTACCTGCTTACTGATGGCATTGCAGACATAGCAATTGGGTATGAGAAAAACTACACTACTGCCATAAAAACAAACGAGAAATTGAAGGCGAATATGCAGGCAAAAGGCCTCTCGTTTGAAAACTGGAACACAGTGTTTTTCCCAGCGGAAGGTACCTATGTGTTCAATTTATTTGACTTCTCTCCAGTGGTCAGTGCAATGTTCGACCTTGATGTGCCAGCAAGTGAGAGAAAACTAGAGCCACATCCTCTTTTTAGCGTGAAGGAAGTAATTTCGCTTACAAAGAAAGAGAGGATGGGCGTTGCAGGTTTCCTTGCAGCGCCAGAAGGCACAGACGTGGTGGTTTCAGATAAAACAAAGCTCTCAAGGCAGGCAGTGGCATCAATGAGAAGGCGGTTTGCAAACAAAGTGATTTTACCAGCGAGGGACCTTTCCCTTGAGAAACTTGGATTGGAAGTTGTGGCTCTTACCCACGATCGCTTCAACATAGGGATTGAGATGGAAAAGAAAAACAGTATTCTCGCCGAAGCACTCACAGAGATACCTGCATTCTTTGCAGTGGCAAGCAACACGGATGGGGTGTACCTGTCAGCACATCGCTCCTATGGAGAGTATGTTGAGTGCCACAGAAAGAGGTTAGGTGTGATTGCAAAGGCAAATCCGAAGATGGTTGAGACCACAACCACTGTGTTGTACTCCGTGAAACATCTCACAAGGGTAAGGGACTACACGTTCCTTGAAATGGCAACAGAGTTCCTGGGTCTTCCCAAATTGTAAAAACTTTCCTTTTTTATTTTCCAATTTGGATTTTTTATCGGTTTGCTCTTCTGGTATCAAGCGGGTAAAGAGGTTTAGATTTATAATTTGCTCACTCTCTCGCGTTGGAATAACAAAAGCCAAAAGTGGGCATGGGGGCTTAAAATCTTATCATTCGGTTCCGCATGTTGAGGTCTATGCAACCATCATCACTCATACAGCATAGAATCTCTACAGTTCGCATGTTCATGCCTAAAATTGAATTCACATCGCAGAATTTTGCATCAAATTCTCTGTTACCATGACGGATTCTCACAGACCGATTTTTCAGATTTTCAAGAATCCTTTTGGCCTCAGTGATACCTGTAGGTGTCAAAAAATACACCTTTTTCTTGGCATTGCACCCTACAACCCAGTTCCATTCCTCGCATACCAGATTTACGGATTTGAGTTTATCCAGGATGGGTGGAAGAATTCTAGGGTGGACACGCAATGCTCTGCTTATACCTACCACTGTCACGCCACTCGGGCTCTCAAACTTACCCCTATACTTAGTAAAATCCAGTAGATGAAGGAGAATTTTGTCTTCAAGGATGAGGTTAATTTGTTGGTTCTCCATTCAATCTATAATTAACAAATTAATATAAATAAGTTGCGAGGTAGGTTCCGAAACCACAGGTCAAAGTTACCGTGGAAAATTATATATTTCTCCGAGGTAATCCGAGATTTGGCGAGACCATGTTTGGCAAAAACAATAACGGGCATGGCAGCACCGAGGGAAAAAAAATTGTTCTAACTGCATCTGCTATAGAAATGAGTGATTTCAATCTCAATGCTTTCATTGCTTTTACCGGTGGTTTTCCTTCAAAAATTGTGCCAAAAGACATGCTTCGCAAGTACTGGTATCCTCCAACTCCATTTAACCCAGATGGCACAGCCAAATTTGCACCTTATGGGTTGAGGAAGGTAGAATCACTGCTTATTGAAGAATTTGGCGAAGAAAATGTGGTTACTGTTTACCCCACAATGCTTGAGCATTTTGTTGGAAAGAACACCAAGGTTGTGGGTATTACTTCCATGGACCCGCTCGGGATTGGGTTCGTGAGCCGCACTTACACAGGGCTTGTGGCAGTTAGCGGCAAATCCATGTCTGCAGCAGAGTTTGAGGACTTACTTGCAAACCCTGTTTTCTCAAGATATCCAGTTAAAAAAATTCTGGGTGGTAGTGGTGCCTGGCAGGTGCAGAAAGCTGGTTTGCAGGAGAAACTGGGGCTTGACACAATTGTGATGGGCGAGGCAGAAGCAGAGGTTGTCTCACTTTTCAAGAAGGCAGTGAATGGGGAGCAACTGCCAAAAGTGGTTACATGCAAAAAGCCAGAGCCAGAGACCATTCCATTGATAAAAAGACCCTCACTTTACGGTTTCGTGGAAATAATGCGAGGTTGTGGTAGGGGGTGTGCCTTTTGCTCTCCCACAATGCGACAGCGCCACTCATTTCCGCTTGAACACATAATGAAAGAAGTGGAGTTAAATGCCAAGAACGGAACAAAAATGATTTCGCTCCAAACAGACGATGTGTTCCTTTACCACGCCAAGCCCGGATTTATCCCGAATAGAGAAGCCATTGTGAAGTTGATAAAATCGGTGCACGACACTCCAGGTGTGGAGTTAATCCAGATTGCTCATGCGTCTCTTGCTCCTGTGGTCTATGACCCGAAAATGATGGAGGAAATCTGTCCACTACTGGTTGAGAAGTCCAGGTGGAAAGATGTAAACGGTTCGCCTTACTGCACTGTTGAAGTGGGGATTGAGACAGGGAGCGAGCGGCTTATGGAAAAATACATGCGTGGAAAGATGCTTCCTTACAAGCCAGAACAGTGGCAGGAAGTGGTTGTGCAGGCAATAAAAATAATGAACGACAATAAGATGTATCCACTTGGTACGCTAATCACAGGATTGCCAGGAGAAACCCCAGAAGATACAATTAAAACTCTTGAGTTGCTGGATAAACTGAAGGACATGAAGATTTTCTATGTGCCGTTGCTGTTCACAAGTGAGGAGGATTGCATTTTGCACAGAGAGAAGCATGCTGACCTGAGCGACCTGAACGAACTACAGTGGGAATTTATTGCAAAATGCTGGGAGCACAATGTGAAATGCTGGGTTGAGCCAAACAAAAAGCCATTCATGTTGCTTGGAAGCGTTTTTGCTTACTTCCTCTACTACAGATGGGTGCATGGGAAGAAAGCGTTGAAGCCAATTCTGAAGTTTTCTGGCTGGGAAAATTATTTGATGCGGAAACCCGCCACCCAATGCAATCCAATGTACTGCCAGCCACCAGCACCAAAAAACATAAAAAAGATGTAAAGGTGAAAAAATGCTGAAAATTTATCGTGCGTTGTTGAGCGTCTCAGACAAAACAGGAGTTACTGAGTTTGCGAAAGGACTTGCAGAGATGGGCGTGGAGATTATAAGCACAGGTGGAACTGCAAATTTGCTCAGAAATGCGGGAATTGCTGTGAGAGATGTATCTTCCGTCACAGGTTTTCCTGAAATTCTGGATGGCCGTGTGAAAACCTTGCATCCCTCTATTTTTGGTGGTGTACTGGCTGAAAATAAGGAGGAGCATCTTGGCCAGCTGAAAAACCATAGCATCCAGAGAATTGAGATGGTGTGTGTAAACCTCTATCCATTTGAGAGAACAATAAGGGGTGAGCATAGGCTGGAGGACGCAGTTGAGAACATTGATATTGGAGGGCCATCATTGATAAGGGCTGCTGCTAAAAATTACCGTTACACGGCAGTGGTCACAAGAAAGGAACAGTATTTGCCAGTGCTGGAAGAGATGCGGAAAAACGGTGGTTTAAGTGAAAACACACTTGAAAAGCTTGCAGTTGAGGCGTTTCGCACCACTGCAGTGTATGACGCAACCATTTACAACTATTTCCAGAAAAAGTTTGTTGGCGAGGAATTCCCGGATACATTTATCGCTGTGTTTGAAAAGAAGCTTGGTTTAAGATATGGGGAAAATCCGCACCAGAAAGCTGCATTCTATGCTGAACCCAATGTGGATTTCCCTTGCATCACCAATGCTGAAAAAATCCAGGGAAAGGAGCTTTCTTACAACAACATCCTTGACCTTGATGCTGCGTGGAACATTGTTACCGAATTCTCAGAACCAACCTGTGCAATTGTAAAACACACCAATCCCTCCAGCGTGGCGAATGGTGAGGACTCCAGTGTGGCATTTGTGCGTTGCATTGCAGGTGACCCACTGTCTGCCTATGGTGGCATTGTGGCTTTCAATTCAACTGTAACTGAGGATTGTGCCCTGAAGATGAAGAAATATTTTCTGGATGCGATAATTGCACCTGACTACGAAGAAAAAGCCCTTCAGGTCCTTGCAAAGAAGAAAAGCATGGTGTTAAGAACTGGCAGTTGTGGAGAGATGAAGGGTTATGAGATGAAAAAGGTGGGTGGGGGTCTGCTTGTGCAACAGAGGGATACCCGGGCGCTGGACGAACACGAACTGAAATGTGCTTCTAAGCGTCTGCCCACAAATGAGGAGATTGCAGCAATGCTCTTTGGCTGGAAGGTCGTGAAGCATGTGGTGAGCAATGGAATTGTGTTCGCAAGAGAGCATGAGACAGTTGGCATAGGTCCAGGGCAAACGAGCAGGGTGATGGCTGTTAAAATTGCAGCTGAGAAAGCAGGTGAGAAAGCAAAGGGTGCAGTGATGGCCTCAGATGGTTTCTTCCCATTCAGAGATGGTATTGATGCTGCAGCAAAAGCTGGAATAACTGCAGTGATTCAGCCAGGTGGCTCAATAAGGGATGGAGAGGTAATAGATGCAGTTAATGAGTATGGAATGGCAATGGTGTTCACTGGCTGGAGGGTTTTCAGGCACTGATTATGGAGAAATTTATCGGACTTGACTTGGGAAGCACATACACGAAGCTTGTGGAAATGGAAGGGGCGGAGATTGTCAGGGTAGAGATTGCCAGAACAGCAAAAAACAGGGGGCTGATTCCAGACATAAACAGCAATCTGTGCACCACTGGCTACTTCAGGAAGCAAATTAAAAGTGAGTTCACAATCACAGAGATTACTGCTGCGATGCTGGGAGCAAGGTATTATTTTCCAGATTGTGAGGTGGTTGTGGACATTGGCGGGCAGGACATCAAGGTTGTGGATTCAAGGGAAAACAGGTTCTACATCAACGACAAATGCTCTGCTGGCACAGGTGCATTCTTTGAGTTTATTCTTTCCTATTTAGGGCTTGACTTTGAGACGCTGGAAAATGTGAGTGAAGGAAAGATAATTTACCTTAACAATACCTGCACTGTTTTTGCCCTCTCTGAAATTCTTTCTCATCTGGCGAATGGAGCAAGGACAGAGGATGTTCTAACAGGACTTAATTACTCTTTTGCAAAGAAGGTAGCAGAGATTGTGCCTTCTGCAACGAAAGTTGTGTTGATTGGTGGTGTGGCAAAGAACAAAGGGTTTGTGAGGGCATTTAGGGAGACAGTGAATGCGGATGTGTTTGTGCCACCAGAGCCGCAAATTGTGAACGCTGTTGGTGCTGCAAGGTATGCCATGAGGGAGAAGGAAGGTAAAGAAAAATAGAGGTCTCAATCATAGACAAAAATGACTCCCTTGAGAATTTTTGGGTGTGCGCCCATGTACTTCGCAGTTACCTGAATTTCATCAAAATTCACATTTTGAGGCAGTAAAGGTGTTATAGAAAACTGTGCCTTACCATCCTTAGCAGTAATTTTTGTCTCATCAACACCGCATCCTATTAAATGAATTTCAACACCTTCTAGTGGGTTAAGAACAGTATCATAAGCTGTGATGTTGAACACGTAGGTGCAGCCAGTTTTTATATATCGCACCTCTATGTCTATATGGTCAAGTTCTCGCTTTTCTGTTGTATCAGTTACAAGCAGGCTCCATACAAAAATGGCACAGAATCCTGCCACCACCAACACAGCTACCACAATTCCAATTTTCAATAGGGATACCCTAGCAATTTTGCTTTGCAATCTTTTCGCCATATCAATTACCTTTATTGGGTTAGCTACAGAAAAATATAATGATTACCATAGATGGAATGGGAAACCAAAGGATGTAAAGGTCTTACAATACTTTTCTCAGTGCCTCTTTGAGTTTAGGCACAGTATTGTAACTGTCTATTTCCATGGGCTGAATCCATCTATATTCACTATGTTCCCAATCAAGTATTACCTCTTCATTCGTCTCAAATAAAAAAGGATGAACTGCAAAAACTCTGTTGCCGCTGCGTGCTAGTACAACTTCCCCTTTCTTCAACAATACAGCTTTCCTTATTCCAGTTTCCTCCATAATTTCCAGTCTTGCTCTGCTTAATGGTGTATCTCCTTCCTCAATGTAGCCAGAAACCGTCGCCCACCTTCCACGAAAGGACCCAACCTTTTCACTTCGCTTTAGCAATAAGAGTTTTCCTTGCTTTCTGATAAAGGCAGAGACCACATGTCTGCACTCGATACCAGAAACTTCAATTCCTCCCTCAACAAATTGCACTGCATCTCCATCTTCTAGTAAATCGACATGTCTGGTGATAGCAATGGGTATTTTCCAAACACAACCCCTGAAACTCCTCGTTATCACAGCTAAAATCTCGGTTTCAACATCGTCGGTAGAAAAATTTTCACAAGCTAGAATCCCAGGGCTTTTCGGGTCCTTTGTAATCGTCCCTGCAACCTGTTGAGGAATTAAAAAATAAGCTCTAATTTTCATTGTCTCTACATCTCTTTTTTGAAATTGGTCCCGGCTGCCGGATTTGAACCAGCGACCTTGGGATGCCAGCAGGGGCAGTTGGCGGGTGCCAACAGCACTTCTACAGTCCCCTGCTCCACCAGTCTGAGCTAAGCCGGGTGTTTTTGCCATATACAAAATAATATTTGGGCTTTTCGCCAACTTCATGACTTCGGAAGGTTGGTATGAGCCACACAAGCTTTTACGCTGTCCCTTACCAATTTTCCACAGAGAAAATGAAATCAGAGGAGTAAACCATACTTTCATGTATTTGTTAAATGGTTCGTATG
>JAVZCK010000015.1 GCA_038874435.1 Thermoplasmata archaeon | reverse complement strand
TCATACGAACCATTTAACAAATACATGAAAGTATGGTTTACTCCTCTGATTTCATTTTCTCTGTGGAAAATTGGTAAGGGACAGCGTAAAAGCTTGTGTGGCTCATACCAACCTTCCGAAGTCATGAGGGCAACCAAAAAGTTTTAAATTCCCTTCCTAATACTGCTTGTAGATAACATGATGCCAGGCAGGATGCGGCCTCGAGAAGCCCAGAAAATGATGAAAAAGATGGGCATTTCCACGGAAGAAATCGAAGGCGTTGAAGAGGTCATCATAAAGACAAAGGCAAGGGACTATGTGTTCAGAAAGGCAGAAGTCGCAATCGTCACCATCCAGGGACAGAAAATCTTTCAACTCATTGGTGAGCCAGAAATTGTAGAAAAAGTTACAAAGCAAAAGTACACACACGAAGATGTGCTCCTCGTAGTCCAGCAAACCAATGTGAGCGAAGAAGAGGCAAGGAAAGCCCTGGAAGAAACAGATGGACAACCTGCCGAGGCAATTCTGAAAATAATGTCTGAAAAAGAGATTTAATGCCGCTGTGGCTCAGTGGTAGAGCGGCTCCTTGGTAAGGAGTAGGTCGAGGGTTCAATTCCCTTCAGCGGCTCCATTACTTTTTTCCTTCTAACGCATCAAGATACTCTCTTATTTTTGCCATGTCCTCTTCTGCTTTCTTCGCCAGATTCTCAATCTCAGCTTCCTTCTTCTTCAGGTTCTCCTCCCACTCCATGAGCTTTTTCTCTGTTTCTGAAAGTGTCTTTATTTTTTCTTCCATCAGGGCTTCTGAGTTTTTCAACTTTGTCTCCTTATATTCAATCTCGGCTCTCAATTCTATCAATTTCTCTCGCTCTATCTCAATTTCCCGCATTTTTGCAAAAATACCTTTCTCCTTTTCCTCAATTTCCCTTCTCTTCTTCTCTACCTCTGAAAGAAGTGCTTGAACTCGCTTTTCCTCGCTGGATGCCCACTCAATTTTATCTCTGCATTCCTCACTTATCAATTTTTCATTCTCCTCAATCTCAGCAAGACGCTTCTCTGCTTCACGGATTTTTCTCTCAATGTCCGTGAGTCGCACATCCACATTTTTCTCTCTTTCCGCAACCTTTAGTTCGCGTTCTTGCACACGGTTCTCCCGTTCTTCAATCTCTTTTAAACGTTTTTCTACGTCAACATCCACTACTGCTCTCTTCTCTGCCTCCTTTGCCATTTGCTCGAGCATCTTCTGTTTCTCAGATAATTCCTTTTCAATTCTATCTATCTCCTCTCGCTTTTTTCCGAGTTCCTGTTCCGTGCTCAGCAGCACCTTCTCTCTTTCCTCAAACCTAGCTCTCAGTTCAGTAAGTTCCCGCTCTTTCTCAACTAGTATCTTCTCCAAATCTGTCGTTTTGTCCAATTTGGCCCTCATAGATTCCTCTATGGCCTTTAACTCTACCTCTTTCCTTGCTATTTCTGCACTTGCTGCAGCCACTATCTTCTCCCTCTCTGTAATCTCATTGCTCGCTTCTGCCAATGCCTTCTCTCGTTTCTCAAGCTCCTCTGCCCTTGCCCCGAGCTCTTTCTCGATTTCTTCTAGTTGTTTCCCCCTCTCCTTAATTTCCCTCTCCCGCTTTTTTAATCTCTCACACATCTCCTGAATCTGGTTCGCAAGCTGAACTAGGGTCTGACTCTGCTCGGCATCCAAGACAACAACCACCACGAACTCTCTCATAGCTTATGGGGCCGTCCAGATTTGAACTGGAGTCTCAAGCTTTTCTCGATACCACTTACACCAGTGGCATCTCCCAAAGCTCGTAGGATAGGCCAAGCTACCCCACGGCCCCTGCTATGCTTAGCAACAGAATACAGAGGAAAAATAAATACCTTACTTCAACACTGAAATATCTGTCTTTTTTCGAAAAATTCTTTCTACATTGCCAAATCCCGAATTGAAAAAACAAATAAACAACCTCGTTATTTCCGATGCGGTGTTCATAATGCTCGTGATAGTAACCGTTGGTATGCCTGGTGCAGGCAAGGAAGAATTCCTGAATGTCGCTAAAAAATATGGTTTCGTGCCTATCAGAATGGGAGATATAGTTCGGGAGGAAACAAAAAAGATGAACTTACCTGATACGCCAGAGAACGTGGCGAAGGTGGCATCTGAACGTCGAGAACAACATGGTATGGGTTACTGGGCAACACTTGTTGTGCCTAGGGTGACAGAAAAAAAGACAATAATTGATGGCACGAGAGGAGATGCAGAACTCAACATTTTCCGCCACAACTTCGGCGATAAACTTGTGACAATAGGAATTCATGCCTCGCCTGAAACAAGATATGAGAGAATTCTTGCCAGGGCAAGGGGTGACGATGAAATCACACTCGAGAAATGCATTTTAAGAGACCAGCGAGAATTGAAATGGGGGCTCGGCAGTGCACTGGCCATGGTAGATTATATGCTCGTAAATGAAGGAACAGTTGAGGAATTTAGAACAAACGCTGAGAATCTGATAAAGAAGATTTTGAAAGAGCGTGGACTGTAGTGGAATGAGAAACATGGAAAAAGCTTTTAGAATTCCCCTGTTTAAACCCTATCTCGGGGAAGAAGAACTTGAACAAATAAAGGAGGCATTTAAAAGTGGGTGGGTGGGGCTCGGCCCAAAAACCCTTGAATTCGAGAGATTAATTAGTCAATATCTTGGTGCAAAACACGCAATTTGCACAAATTCCTGCACCTCGGCCCTTCATCTGGCCCTGGAAATGATTGGGGTAAGAGGAAAAGCCGTGCTTCTTCCCTCTCTTACATTCGTAGCTACCGCCCATGCAGTGCTCCATGCTGGCGGAAAACCTGTCTGGGTAGATGTTGACGAGGAAACACTATGTCTCAGCCCAGATGACCTGAAAAAAAGAATTGCGAAAAATTCCGTGTGCGTTCTCCCAGTTCATTATGCTGGGCACCCCTGTGAAATGGATGAAATCCTGGAAATTGCAAAAGAGAGAGGGATGCATGTAATCGAAGATGCTGCCCAGGCCTTTGGTGCAGAGTACAGAGGCAAAAAAATTGGTTCGCTCGGCTCTGAAATGACCTGCTTCAGCTTCCATGCAACCAAAAACATAACTACTGGTGAAGGTGGAGCCATTACCACAAACTCCGATGAATTGAACAACAAACTCAGACAGTACAGGTTTCTGGGGGCAGACAGAGATACCTGGACGAGGTTGAAGGAGGCAAAGGAAAGGTATTGGCATTTTATTTGCGAGGATGTGGGCTACAAATACTACATGAATGATGTTGCTGCAGCAATAGGCATCGCCCAGATGCGAAAACTTCCCTCAATCCTAGAACGAAAAACCTATCTTTTCAACAGATACACTGAGAAATTGAAGGGAATCCCAGAGGTTAAAACCCCCACACTACTCCCGCATGTGAAAACAAGTGCCTACAGTTATGTGATAAAATGTGAAAGAAGGGATGATTTGATGGCATTCCTTGCGGAAAAGGGGATTACCACTGGAGTGCACTACATGCCTGTCCACCTCCAGCCTGCCTACAAGAGATACAGGAAAAAGCTTGCAGTGACTGAAAAAATCTGGCAGCAAATTCTTACATTGCCGCTTTATTATGCTTTGACGGAGGAGGAGCAGAACTACATTGTGGACACGATCGCAGAATTTTATAAGAAGAGAGAATAAGTTTAATATAAAAACTGCTTTATCCTCTTCAAGAAAGCGGGGATGGCCCAGCCCGGTAAGGCGACGGATTTGCCTCGTAAGATTCGTTGGTCGGGCTACGCCGAGGCACCGGATTGCTAATCCGTTGGGCATTGCCCTCAGGGGTTCAAATCCCCTTCCCCGCGCCTTTCATGCAGATTTGATTAACACATTTGCTTGCTTTTCTTCAACCCCCTTTAACAATCTCATAATGTAGGGTTTAAATAGGTAAGAGGGATGTCCAAGCCAGCGAAAAATATATAAACCAGTATGCTATATGGTTATCTGGAGTGTATGTAACACTCAGGTGAGAAAAATGGTAATGCAGAAGATATCGTTGGACGACGCCAAGAAGATTGCATCCAAGAAGGGACTGAAGCCAGGGAAAGTGAAAGGAACTGAGGGAATCCAGTTCACAAAGGGAAAGAACGAGAGAATTGAAGTCGTGGACTGGGATGAGTTCGAGAAACTCCTGAAGAAGAGAAAGCTTGCAATCTACGAGTCCAACGGCTGGATGAAGATAATGAAGGCCTAAACAAAACATTTTCCTTTTTATTTTATTTACTTATTGTTTTTTATTGGTTATATTCTGGTTGTCCTTTATTATTCGAATAATCTTCTGGTGTTTTCCACAAATTTTTCCCTGCATCTGGGAGGTAATTAATTCTTCCTGCCAGTGCGCATTGTAGAGTCTGCAGGAACGATTTTTGCAGAATGGTTCAAAGCCGTTGGTCCAGAGAACTGTTTGAAGTGTAAGTCCTTTTGCAACTTCTGTAAGCCGAGGGTCATCATATGTGAGGACCTTTTCCTTAAACTGCTCAAGCAATACTTCTTCAGGTATGTTGGGGTTTGAATTTCTGAGAATGTAGAATTCTTTTGGTCTTGCAGGTGCCTGAATCATACCAAGGGTGGATATCAGAGAAGGGAAGGAACAATAGAGCATTCTGGCATGGTATCTTTCTGCATCATAGGTGGCAATTAATCTATCCAGAAATACAATGTGTTGAGTTTCAAGTCTTCTTTCCTGTTTTGGAATCCATTTTCTCAGGGCTGCTGCAACTCTGCCAGCATCGTAGAGCACCCCATAAACTGGCTTCCCTTCTGTTATAAACTCCTTTTCTATTGCGGTAATTGCATAGCTTTCATGCACTGCTGCACAGGATGTAGAAAAGATGTCAAAGATTCTAGCTGCTGCAAAGTCCACTGCGAGCTTTTCAGAATCGATCACAAAGGTGTCAAAAAAAGAGTTACGTAGCTCCACTGGAATGCCTGTGAGCTCGGAAAGGAAGCTCGCAATCTCGCCGTATTCTATTTTCCAAGCAGATGGATAGATGTAAATTTTATTTCTTCTTGATAAGTTTCTTTGCAATCTCAGCCCCCTTTCTGCCTGAAAGCAGCATTGAGCCAAATGTGGGGCCCATTCTTGGCAGCCCAAAGGTCGTGGAAACAGCCATTCCTGTGACAATCAAGCCAGGGTAGGCCTCGCATGTGTGTTCTACGACTGCATCCTCTGACTTTTCAACCCACATTGCACCGAAGCCAGGTGTCTTGATGAGCCCCCGCTCCTCAAGCTTTTTCACAACGACGGCATCATGTCCGCTTGCGTCAATCACAACCTTTGCTTCTAAAGCAACTGGGTCAACACATGTAATTTCTCTTGGCAGGGCGGAAACCGGCGTCCAGTTAATCACAACACCCCCAACTCTGTTTTTCTCACGAATTACCACATCGTCAAATTTTGCCATGTTCAGGAATTTAACACCCGCATCGCAGGCACTTGCAATCAGTTTGGAGCAGGCATGCGGTCCAGGTGTTATGTAGAGACCCTTTGTGTATTCCGTGTAGGGAACTCCTATTTCATCAAGAATTTTCTGGCTTGGCTCACGCAGTGTAACAGTGTTCATCAAGAAACCGCCAATCCAGAAACCACCACCCAGATAGTTGTTTCTCTCTATCACAAGTGTTTTTATTCCACTGAGTGAGAGGTCTCTTGCTGCCTGCAAGCCACTTGGGCCTGCACCAATAATTGCCACATCCACCTCTGTGAAGTCCACCATATCCTTTGCAAACTGGCTAACTATCGCTTTTGTCACATCCTTTTCACTTGCCTTTGAGAAGAGCTTTGCCATACAATCACCTGTTGAAATGGAATTGGAAGGAGTATATAGGGTTATCTTTGCATGAGATTTTTTTTGTTGTGCAGTCGCACTAGGGAAGGCAATAAATACCACCTTAGCATTTTGCTAAATTGGAGCGTTATGGTAAAATCATGGGAGAAAATCTTAGTTTATCTCCTTGAGAAAAATGCGACAGAAGAGGGCTTGCTGGGCAGATATGTACTCACCCAGTACGGTATTGCCGAGGCACTTGAGATGGACCGTGCCCATGTGTCAATTGCTATAAAAAAGTTGAAAGGGCTAGAGCTTGTTGGCGAGACACTGGAGCATGTAAAGGGACAGAAACGCAAGGTAAAAGTTTATTTTCTAACCCAGAAAGGGAGAAACGAGGCAATAAAAACAAGGGAAAGAATTGCTAAAGAGTTTGGCATTAAAACAATAAGAGAAATTCTGGAACTTGAAAAGAAAGAAACTCAGGAGATGTTTGAGGGTGTAGAATTGGAAGAAGAGTGCCAGAGCATACATAGAGATAAAGATGTAGCAACTAAATTAGAAGGAGAGGAGCCTACGCTGAAAAGCCAGGCGAAAGAACTCAGTCGAAACCAGGAAACTGACAAAGTGGACCCAGAGGAAATTAAGAAGTTGAAAAACCGAACCATTGCTGCGAACTTGGGACTTTCATCTCTGGTTGCTACTCTTTTATACATTTTTGAAAAAAACGTTTTTAGCTTTCAAATGGGGACGGTTTGCTGCCTGTTGGGAGCTGAGGGCCTTGCTTTTTTTGTGATTGTTGTTTTTTATCTCAAGTTATTTCCACTTGCTCCGACTGCACCGACATTGATCAGAATTTGTAGGGCACAGACCCTCATAAATGCAGTGCTGGTCTTTGGCTATTCTTTCTTTGTCGAGTTTAACGAAGTTGAGATCGTTTACTATCTCTCTCCTCTGGCTATCTTTCATTTTTTGGTCTATCAGGAAAACAAGAGGTTGCTACGCGAAATCTCGATTCTCTGTGGGGTCTTTATGATATGGTTTCCAGTATCCGCATATCCCTTCGGAACTGCAGAATTTCTACCCTCACTTCTTCTTCCCCTGAATGGGGCTTTCTTCATTGCATTTGGACTTGTGGGCGGCTTACCTAAACTGAAAATTGTGAAATTTACTCTTCCTACAGCTGGGATCTGCATAGTACTATCGGCTGTAGCACTGATGTGGCTCCTTCCTCTTTCATTCTACACGGTCCTCCTAGGATTTTACTTCATCACTGGTTTACTGCTCATCGCTGCATTTGGCCTACATGAGAAAACCATAATGGAATTCTACATAGGTTTAAGGGAAAGTGTTGTGTTCACCCTCCTGATCTTCATGCTCGCATGTGGAATACTAGAATTAGTTTCTGGCATTCCCTACGCAGCTCTTCTCACATTCATCTTTGCTCTGGTGCTCCTGCCCTTCATACCTACTAAACTGAGTTTTCCAGGGAAAACAATCTTCATCACCGTCTTTTCTAGCTGTCTTTTGATTCTCACACTGTATTGCCTCCTGTTCTTACATTGAATAACTTTTATTATACCCTCTTCATTCTCACAACAAGGTGAGATAATGGACTGCAGAAAGGCAGAAAATGCGAGAAAATGCACCTGCACATACGAGCCGTGCCCGAGAAAGGGCATTTGCTGCGAATGCATCGCCTACCACAGGAGTCATGGAGAATTGCCAGGGTGTCTGTTTCCTCCTGAAGCAGAACGCACCTACGACAGAAGCATTGAATACTTTGTAAAGGTTCAGCGTAGATAGAGTTTGTCGACAAGATTTCTGTAATTTTCTTCGGTTTGCTGGAGGCAAAGGTGATAGGCCTCATGGGCAAGTGCTCTCTCGCCACATTCGTTCAAAAGTTTTCCGAATTCGGCACAGTCATGCATATGTATACCTGGCCTATGTTTTTTAAGGTGGTAAACCTCACCCACCATCCCAAGAACCGCTCCTGCGTCGTGCCCCATTTTCAATCTTTTTTTTGCAATCCATGAGAGAATATTCCGCTTTTCTTTCGGTAAGAGATCAATCCATCTATTTTCTTCAATTTCATTTTTCGGAATTTTTAAATCTGAGACCATTTCAGATAACAGCGCCTCAGTTTCAAAGCCCATCTCTAACATCTGGTTCATCTCTATGAGTAGGTTCTTAATGGAAAGGGTCTCTTTGCCTGGAACTAGGAGGTCTCTCTTTATCTGAATTTCATTCTTCTCTATTGATTCCTGAACAGCCTCTCTTGCAATTCCTGAAATTGTAAACTCTTTTCCATAGATGCCATCGCCCAACGCCCCCACTACTGCAAGCGGCCCATGTTCTCTATCTTCCCGCACATTCTTAGCGATGAGGTAAGCAAGAAACGCAGCAGTGCACTCATTGTGCGCAACTCCAAAAAGATGCGGGGATAACAGCAATGTCCAAGACTCATGGCTAATAGATTTATTAAATGTGCCAGTTTGTGCTTTTTTCAAGTGTTGTTCGCTGCAGAAGTGATGGTCTATTATTATCTTCTTTTTGAGTTTCTCGAGGACATTGAGGGAGTTGAAACCAGTATCCAAAAAAATCCAGATGCCCTCTTTTGCATCCGTAGGAGTTCGTAGTACTGGATTTATCGTGCCGTGATAAACTATCTCGTTTATTTCCGTTGAGTTTGTGAACACAACTATCGGCATGATTTTTTGAGCATTAAGCACCCTAGTTATTATTGCGGATGCGGTAATGCCGTCTGCATCTGCATGTGCGACAATGTAAAAAGGTAAGCAGTTATGTTCTGACGCTATAGAAACAATGGTGTGTGCCACTTCCCTGGCCCTTCTTCTCATCAATACGACAATGCTTTGCACATGCATAAACTTTTTGCAGTTCTGCACCATATTTATATACTCTCTTCCCCTACTCAACCCCATGGGAATAAAACTCTCATATTCTAGCATAGAGACATACAAAAACTGCCCACTCCAGTATAAATTGTCTAGAATTGACAAAATTGAGCCAGAAGGAACGACCATAGAAGCATTCATGGGCACACTTGTTCATGAAACACTAGAAAAACTCTACACTGATTTGATCAATGGGAAGCTTGATCCGTTGAAAGAACTTGAGGATTTCTACACTGCCGAGTGGAAGACACGATGGGACCCTGATAAGGTAAAGATTGTGAAACAGGAGTACACTGCGGAAAATTACTTTGATGTTGGAAAAAATTGTATCATCAGCTACTACAAAAAATTCTATCCTTTCAACCAGGCACTGCCGCTCTGGGTAGAGAAAGATTTTACAATAGACCTTGGCGAGGGCGTAGAGATTACTGGTGTGATTGACCGTGTGGATAAGGCAGGAAATGGGAAGTATGAAATCCACGACTACAAGACCACCGGCACATTGCCTGACAAGGACTGGTGCGAGGAAAACGAGCAGCTTGCAATTTATCAGATTGCTCTCCAGGAGCAGTTTGACGATGTGAAAGAGGTGCGATTAATCTGGCACTATCTCCGTTTTGACACAGAGCGGGAGGTGCTCCGCACACCCGAGCAACTGAACATGCTGAAGGAGAATCTGAGAACCATCGCCTTTGAAATTCTCAACCAGAAAGAATTTGAAGCAAAAAAGAGTGTGCTCTGCAACTGGTGCCAGTACTGGAAATACTGCCCGCTTAAAAAACACACATTGAAATTGGAGGAGTTTGGACCAGAAGAAATTACTGCTGAAGAAGGTTTTCAACTTGCTACCCGTTACGGAGAACTCCATGAAAAAATTCGGGAACTCGAGGATGAATTGGATGCTGTGAAGAAAAAACTGCTGGAGTATGCAAGAGCCAATAACTATCTGGCAGTCGTTGGGAGAGATTGTGAGGTAAAAATTAGGGAGTATGATAACATAGAGCTGCCAGCAAAAGAGAGTCCTGAGTACACCATGCTCAAAGAGGCAATCTTTGCTGCAGGGCTTGCTGAAGAGTTGCTGGAGATTGACCGTTTCAATCTTTCACAAAAACTGAAGAGTGAAAATCTTCCTCCATCTCTTCTCCAGACCATAAACCAGCTTTGCGGATTCTCCAAATACGCAAAGTTTTACTGCAGCACGAAAAAGAAGGAATACACATTATGACTGTTTACAGAAAGTATCTGGCTAGCACGGTTGTAGTGGGCGCAGGCAACCTTGTGGGTTATGCACTGAATTTCGTGTTTTTCCTGCTCGCAGCCAGATTCCTGCTCTTTGAAGATTTTGGTGTCTTCAGATACCTAGTTTCTTTGGGAATGATTTTCTACAATTCCCTGTTTGCTGGCATCTACACCACGATGACCAGGTTTCTGAGTTCGGAGGAGAAACAGACAATTGGATTTAATGTGCTGGGATTTTCCACAATTCTCCTGCTTGCTTCGCTTCCAATCATGGTTTTCATTGGCGGCATCTCTCTCTGCCTCCTTGCCCTTTCATTCTTTGTTTCCCAGTTTGCTTATTCTTATTTTCGGGGCATTCATGCTTACAAGCAACTTTCTCTTTATCTCGTTGCCGCAAATGCAATCAGAATTGCCCTTCTTGGATTTCTCTATTTGTGTTCCCCAGAGGTTCTGCTGTTCTCATTCATCTACCTTGTTGCAACCCTGCTTCCCCTGCCTTTCGTGCTCTCAAGAAAGGCACTCTGTGCCTCCCATGGCCTACTCAATAAAAACCTGCTGAAAAGATTGGTTAGGTTCTCACTTCCCCTCTATGTTTCTTCAATCGCATACATTCTTGTAGCCAATCTGGATGCCGTGTTTGTCAAAGAATTTCTGAGCCCTGCTGAACTTTCTTACTACATGGCTGCTAAAACTTTGATGACTGTGTTTGTGTTTGCACCTTTCGCTGTGAGTACTGTGATGCTGCCAGAAACCGCAAAAAATATGGAGATAAAGAAAAACCTGCAATTCGGGCTTGCCCTTACTGCAGGCATCTCGTTTCTCCTTGCAATCCCATTTCTACTGATTCCCACAACCTTGTTAGGCATCATTTATCCCGAGAGTTATCTGCCTGCATCTCAGGTGCTACCAACGCTCAGTATTGCGATGGTTCTTTTTGCCTGCTCTGATGTTTTTGCTTCTGTCTGGACTGGTGCTGGCAAACCGTTATACGAGGGGTTTGTGCTTGGCATCGCCGCAGTTGCAGACGTAGTATTGCTCTGGTTACTGGTGCCAACAATGGGAATGCCGGGTGCGGCATTTGCCCTGCTCATTGCTTATGGAATTGCCATATTCCTCTGGGCTGGAATTGCAGGTTCACACTCTCTTCAAAAACCTCTGAGACAATAATGAAAGCACAACCTTTTTATTGTAAATTCTATTCCTTTCGTACATGAAGTCAAAGAAGGCACTTCCACTCTTCCTGCTCTTCGTGCTGCCCATTCTCTTAATCGTTGCATCAGTGGCAATGAAATGGAACATCTGGGGATTGGTGGCTGGAATCACCTGGCTCGGCACAGGCTTTGTATATCTCATTACCTACGAATGAGGTGTAAGAAATGCACAAGATAACGGAAGTCCAGATAGGCACTGACATTTTGAAAGCAAATCTTTCAATTGCCCAGGAAATTTCCAGGGAATTAAAGGAGCACGGGATAAAAAGCTATGAGTTCATGGGCTCCATTGGTTCTGGCAAGACCTTGATAATTGAGCGGATAATTGACAAATTGAAGGCGAAGGGAATTCGCTGTGCGGTGATTGCTGGCGATGTTTCTGGTAACGATGATTATCTCCGTTTTATCGCTCATGGGGCTCAAGCGGTAAATGTGAACACGGGTAAGGAGTGTCATCTTGATGCTCACTACATCCATCATGCCATAGATCAACTTGACCTACATTCAATTGATGTGCTTTTCATTGAAAATGTGGGTAATCTGGTCTGTCCCTCTGATTTCCCGCTTGGTGCAGACATGCGCATTGTGGTGATTTCCACAACCGAAGGCGATGATATGGTGCGAAAGCATCCAGTCATCTTTGCAAATGCAGATTTGGCTGTGCTCAACAAAAAAGACCTTGCGGGCTATGTGGATGTGGACATGAATGTGATAATTTCAGATTACAAAAGAATACTACCCCACAAGAAAATCCTGCTCACTGATGCCAAACACGGAGAAGGCATCGATGAGTTGATGAAAGAAATGGGGCTTTAATGCGGGAGTAGTCAAGTCTGGTCAAAGGCGCCAGATTCAGGGTCTGGTCCCGTAGGGGTTCCCAGGTTCAAATCCTGGCTCCCGCACTGTTTACTTTTTGTATTCCTCGTATTTGTTTGCCTTATGGTTTCTTGCAAGTTCCAGATATTCCTCTGCATTTCTCTTCGTGGCTTCGAGCAAGCTCTGGTCATTCTCCCTGATTATTTTCGCTGGGATTCCAACTGCAACAGAGTAAGGAGGAATCTTCATTCCCTCTTTCACAACTGCTCCAGCACCCACAATGCATCCATCACCGATTTCAGCACCGTTGAGAACCACCGCATTCATTCCCACAATAATGTAATTACCGAGCTTTGCACCATGCACCACTGCACCATGCCCGAGCGTGACATAGTCCCCGATAAAAACTTTGTCTCTGGGAGATGTGTGAATTACGCAATTATCCTGGATGTTCGTGCATTTTCCAATTTTTATTGGGAGAAGGTCTCCACGAATCACTGCATTCGGCCAGACGGAAGAATCTTCGCCAATCTCCACATCTCCAATAATCACAGCCGTCTCATGCACATAGCAGCTTGGATGAATTTTTGGCATGTTTGGGCAAATTCTCTCTGGGTTTTATATTTTTCTACGAGGGGCTGCGCCCCTTACGGACGGGGTTGCACCCTACGGTACCACGAGGGTTGGCACCCTTACGGTAACCTGCCTCAAGGGGATACCTTCGGTATCCCCGAACCTGTCCATTTTTTCCGTGAACGCTTTTGCGAGCGTTAGCGACCAAAAGGGTTCCCCAAACCTACCCATTTTTCGTGCGGTCTATGTGTTGCCCTTATTTACCTCTCTTAAGAAGAGATTTTCTGCCCCCCTTTCCTCTCTTCCCATATCCCTACAATTAGAAGCACAATTAGAAGCAATGCAAATGGTATTCCGAAATCAATTCCTTGCTCTGGCACTGCCTTAATCCAAACACCAACTCCAGATCTTGCCTCAGCATAGCCCTCCTTTTTTGCAACCACCTGGAACACGAGATTTCCCTCTTTTAATGCAGAAAAAGTAAACACTGCTCTTCCCTCAGCATTCGTAAACTTTTGATATTCGCCAGCAACTGCTCCATCTTGACCAACCAGAATCTCCACACTTGCGTCCTCCACACAATCCCCATTCTCATCCTTCACACTAACAACCACAGTAAAATTCTCACCAACTTTTACCGCTGTTTTATCAATCTCCACGCTTATTTTCATTTCTCCTGGCAGAATTCCAAGCAAAATACTTGTTGTTGCATTCTCGTAATGCTCAGCACTTATGTTCGCAACCAGTTTCCCAAAGATACTAGCATTTACATTTCCTGTAATAAATTTTGTTGTAAATGTTCCATTCCCGTCTGTTTGCCCTGCCAGGCTCTCAAACTTACCCGGCAACTGCGTGGAAAGAGAAACAGTTGCGTTCTTTACTGGCTCTCCTGTCTCTGCATCAGCAACAACCACTCTTGTCTCAATTTCCTCGCCAGAGCGAAGATTGCTCTTTGCCACAAGAATTTTTGCAGTCAGTTTTGCTAGAGGCACTGTAACACAAACTGTGTTGCTGGGCTCACTCTCGCCAATTGCGTTTACGGCTGTGACATGGTAGTAGTATGTGATGCCTGGTGTGATATTGGTGTCAACAAAGGTTGTGGTGTTGGCATCAACCGTAGCAATGAGCGTTTTGTTTTCCATGCTAAGTCCACGATAGATGTTGTAACCAGTTAGCGGCGGAGCACCTGCATCAACAGGCAAATTCCATGCCAAAACTATACTCCTTTCCTTCGCTTCAGTAGTAAGGTTCTGTGGGGGCGAAGCAACGGAGCCAGGTGTAGCAGAAACAGTATTGCTGGGTTCACTCTCGCCAATTGCGTTCACGGCTGTGACATGGTAGTAGTATGTGATGCCAGGTGTGACATTGGAATCAATATAGGATGTAGTGTTGGCATCAGCAGAGGCAAGAAGGGATTTATTTTCTGGGGTGAGGCCACGGTATACGTTGAAAGATAGAAGAGGAGGCTCGTGATTTGAGAGTGCGCAATTCCATTGGAGATAGATATTTCCATTGTTCGTTTTTACTGAGAGATTTTGCGGTGGCGGAGGTCTCAAGTTCACTTCAAACACTATTGTTGTAGCGTTTTTCCCTGTCCAATCTTCACCATATATATAATATTGAAGAACAGGCTTACCAGGGGGGATATCTATTATGCACGAGTAGTGTTTTATCCATTCACCAGAAGAAATTGGCGTCATATTTACAGGAATAAATTCGGAATCATTTGAGAAACGAATATAACAAATCACTTTCGAAATGTTTTCTCCTGAGTGTACCATGGTAGCACTAATATTGACTCTCCTAGTAACTATTTTCATGACAGGAGTATGTATAATGCTAACAAATGAAGGTTTACTCAATGGTAGGTAGTCATATGCTTGTGCGGAATAATTTATGTCCCCTTCCAGCATTTCAATAGGGTAAGGTTCATCAACAAACCCATCATTGTTGTTATCTGGAGTTATCCAATCTGACCAAAAATTCCCTTTGGTTGTAGTATTCCATGGAAAACATGGAGGTGGTTTTCCATAAGAGAGAGCTTGTCTCCCTTCATATTGGTATGTACTCCAATTAAAGTTATTGAAAATAAACAAATTGTCCCAGATTGAAACATTCGTAACTATCGCGTAGGACATTCTTACAAATAATATTGCACCATAGGTATTATTGTAAAAAATGGAGTGAGTTATGGAAAGATTTGATGTCTCTTCAACAAATGTGGTTCCAAATCCATTTCCAATAAACCAATTTCTCTCTAGCTTTACATCTCTACTACCTATCACTTTACAACCATCTCCATTTTCAATGAATATATTAGAATCTATAGATACTGATTTACATAAACTCAAATGTATCCCTGCAAAAATATTTTTATAAAAGATGTTCTCTTGAAAAAAGATCTCACTACACATGAACATTTGGATTGCTCTAGTTGTCTCATACCCTATGCATCTCCTAATTGATATGTTAGTACAATTGACAAACACTAGTTGCCCTATCCATCTGTTCTCCATGGTAATGTTCATTTTATTACTAATTATGAGGAGTTCTCTTCCATTTACCGTTACATTGAAGAATGTAGGTATCTCTAACGGTGAAAATAGGTTTTCAAAATCAATTCCGCACATCATAAAACTTATATTGGAGAGGAAAAGTTCGTATGTGTGCACTACATTTACACCTTTAGCAAAACTCATATTCTCTAACGATATATTTTTTCCCTGGGTTATTGAAATACTGTATCTTGATGAGGTAAGTTCAGCATCGATTATTTTTCCATATCTCACATTTATCAATTCTATACATGTATTTTGAGATTTTACTTTACATTTTCTTATGATGAAGTGAGTATCTGTATTACAAATCTTAATCCCCCAATCATCTGATGCGGTGATTGTCCATCCTTCAATTATATATGGATTATCAAATGTACCGTTTCCACCCACAACTCCATTCTCAAAAACGAAACCAGTATTGCCGTTTATGTATATTGGTTCATGGACATTTGTTTGAGAAGCCACTATGCCTCTTTCATCATTTGAAAATAAAAATGTTGTAAGTAAAAAAATTATTATTAAAATATATTTAAATTTTATCATATTTTCACCTCTCATAAAAAGCACATGGGCATTCCTTCCCATTTCTGTGGCACTTCCTCGTACCATGCGCCTTCCGGCGGGGGAGGTGGAGGAACAGGATATTCTGACAGGGGCAACAATATCCAGTAGCCCGGATTTATGCTATCTCTTTCCCATGCCCATGTATGTGCTTCACCAAGAAAAACAAAAGGATCATTAGAATAATTTTGCCAAGATACAAAAAAACCTTTTTCCTCACACCATATTGGTGTCCACTTTCTGAGAGCACTCATAAAATAGTAGAGGTACTCACTGTATTCTCTTTCATAGAGGGCATCATACGGAATTCCATACATATTAGAGGAGTGTGCATGGGTGGTCTCTGGTGTCCACAAATCTGTAGAGTGCGAAGGGGTACTCACAGAAGAAGAGGAATATACATTAAACTGCCAGATAGCTCGGTCTTTAAAATAATTTACAAATCCTCCACTGTGACAAGCTTCAACCACTATAGCCACTCGATTGTATCCTGTCTGAGGAGAAAACCATAGCTCTATATCCGAAGGGGATATCTCCTCTTCGCCCCACAAGTGAAAAGTTGAATAATTTCCATCTAAACTCCCATGATCATCTAAAAGGAGGAAAGAAAAATCAAATTCAGGATGGGGGGTGTTGATAAACTGAATAAAAGAGTCAGTGGTTGCAGGATAATCTATAATTTTCCGATGGATGGGATCAGTAAATTCTGGATTTTTGTAAGAGAGATCGTGAATAAGAGCACAACCTTCGCAGTTTGTTATGGTTGGGACGTTTCCATCTGCGTAAAACACTATAATCTCTTCACCTTGGGAATACCCCCTGAGATCATCATCTTTATAGTTCCAACAATAATGGAGAATATCCCACATGAATATAATATCATTCCAGAACCACGGAAAATTTCCACCCTCCATCCCAGGATGGATTCCACCAACAACAATTAATGCAACACGTTTATTTGGAATTGTGGGATTTTGCCAACTTCCTTGTTTTGCAGCGTGTTCCTCATATTCATCAGGCATTCCATCTCCATCACTATCCTGCGTGTAACTCCACGGGTCTGTAACAAACCCAATGCACTCACAGCAATCTCCAAAGCCATCTGCATCTGAATCTCCATTAGTGGGATTTGTGAAGTAAATCATACACTCTTCCCAATCCGTGAGATAATCCTGATCAGAATCATAAGCAGAGGGATTTGTTATTCCCGGGTGTGCCACTGCCCACCCCCTCACATCTACCTGTGTCTGTGGCACGAAGATTAGTGTGTGAGGATTTATGTCTTGCAAATAGAGCCAATTTCGCTTAATTTCGTTTTGAGGCGTAATTGTATCCAGATAAACCTTGTATGGCACTTCCCAGTTTGCACCACCGAAATGTGCCCGAAACTCCCATCTTGCATGCATAGTGCTTTGTGCTCCTGGCAAATGCAACACAATGTTAGATGTATGACTTGTACTTCCATACACTGTGGGCATCAACAAAATTGCCTCACTTGTATTCCACACTTTCCATGATATCTGCCAGGGATAGTTTGCAGGTCTCATGTACACAACCAAATCGCTCAGTCGCTCATGCCAGAGCGTGAACTCAACATAGCCGTTCTTCAAGTCTCCATACACCTCCACATCCACATATGATTTTGTGCTATTTAAATCATGCAGGTTGTACGGGGAAGGTGTGTAGTTAATTGTGTAAGGCATAGGTGGCTCTGGCACGAAAGCGGAAAATAAAATTGTCTGGAGGTAAGTATTTTCAATTATAAAAATCTGAAAATAAAACTACATCTTTGCTATTCTGGTAGATACATGCTACGGACAATCTAGGTTGCATCCGTTTACCCTGTGGTTTTGTGCTCACTGTTCAGTTTCAAAAAAGAATTGAGGTTTTTCTCTGCATGCTTTCCGAGCGAGGGGTTGCACCCTCAATACTCGCATTAAGGCAAGGACTTTGGTATCACCAACCCAATTTCATATTTTGGTAACTTCTCTATCATTTTCCTGAATTCTCCGCTATCTATCTTCTCCAAAAACTCCTTGAGTGTTTGCCTTGCTAGCTCAACATCTTCTTCTGGAAGCAATCCTTTCTCTCTTGCAGCCTCAAATTCCTCTTCGTCGAGCACCTGCCATTTCATGTCTGGAAATACCCAGATATCCAGGAAGAGGTCATGAACAAAAATTTTGTTTTCTTGCCTCTCAATTTTTCTGTTGATGTTTACATAATAACCCCTCAGAGCATTCTCCTTGTCCAGCACAACGAGAATTTCGTAGGGTTTTCCGATAAAATCCGCACAAAATGCCCTGCAGCTTCTATCTATCACAACCTTACCATCTACCACGAACTCCTTTTTCAAATTTGAGAAATCAAAGAGTGAAACCACCACATCCTCATCCTCGTAAATTTTTTCATTATGCCAGATTTCTGTAGGTTTACCAGGTCTAATCGCTACTAGTTCCACTTTCTCCATTTTTTCCACCTATGCTCTCCCGCACCTTCACAGCCAGCCCCTGCTTAAAACTTTTTGCTTCATCTGCAGTGAGTAAAACCTTCCCAATGGCACCAATTTCGTCCACCTCATTAACAACAATCACCTCATCTCCTGGCACCAGTTCTGGGTCCATCTCTAGCACAAACTTTGCAAATACATTCTTACCTTTTGCATTAAATTCAAATGATTCCTGTCTCACAATGCATCGTAGCCTTGGCTTCTGGAAATGTTTCGCCAGCAACTTAGCCCCTTCTATCTTGAGGTTAAGATAACCATCGTTCCGCATTGAAAGAATGTGTTTACCATCACACAGAATGTTTCTTATCCTCCCAGTATTCTTCGAACAAACAATTTCAATCTTGCCCGAGCAGAGAATTTCGCCAGCACCCACACCAAATTGGAAATCAGAAACACACTTTACTAACCTTATAAGCAAATTTTCTGAACATCCAGTTTGAGGTGCCAACATTTCTAATGCATTCATTGTCTCCTCGCCATCCCAGTAAACAGCCACACCATATTCATGACTATGGGCAAGCTTGAGCATCCAGGCATTCTGGCAGGCTGTTGCCTCTCTTCCCATGTGTTCTGGAAGCACAGCAACACCTGGGGGATAGAGGAGAGAAAGTTCAAGAGGTAATGGCCCAAACGGTGTTGGCACCACAAAATCTGCATCAGTGAGTTTCTGAATTTTTTCAACAACACCTTGCCATCTCTCCAGATAAGGGGGCAGGGTGCTTGGAAATACAACAAGCACTTGCTTTTTTCGCTGGTTGAAAAATCGCTCAAAAACTCTTCTTCGAAATCTAGATACTGCAGGCCTTTGGAAAGATATCCTGCTTTTGTAGAAAAAGGATTTACCGCCCAGGGACTCATACTGCTCCAAAAATTTTCTGTATCTGAGTAATCTGAATAAGGCATCCTGCAATTTTGGATGGGCGTTGGCTCTTTCCTCCACATACTCCCAGAGTTCGTTGCTTCTTATTGCCCGCTTCAACCTTCTTATCTCTCCAAAACACACATGCAGGTTATGCAAGGCAAGCTTTCGCACTCTCTCCTTTTCATCCATCTCCCGCAACTCTTTTCCAGTCGTGGAACTGCAGATTGGGCATTCACATGGAAGTTCTTCAAGTTCCTCTAAATGTAAGGTGCCAGTCTGCGTTAAATACCGTCCATCCACAGCATACTTTGCATACGATGCAGAATCAAAAAAGTCCGCACCCATTATGCAGGCAAATCCAAACACCATTGGATGCCCTGCACCGAAGAAGTGGACTGGCACGGAAGGCGGCAGATGCATTCTTGAGTTCATGCCAGCATCGACAAGGTCTCCAAATCTGTAATTTTCCATGAGCGGCACAATTCCACCAATCGGGAAGAAATCTCCTATTCCTGAAAGCTGTTCTGCACATTGCTTTCGCAACTCGAAAAACAAACCGCCCTGAACTGGTGTGGAGAGAAGCATTTCGCCTGCTAGCTCTCTTGCTTCCTTTGCCCGTCTAACTGTTTCCTCCACCTTCCTTTTCGCAACTTCAAATGTGTCGTCTGGCTCCACAAATTCGTCAAGGATTGTGCCTATGTCACTCCCTATTTCCCGCTGGTATTCTACAATCTCAACATTAGTGGTCTCCACATCTCCATAAACATGGGACTGAAATGTGCCTGAATCCGTCATTATCGGCCCATCAAAACCGATTAACTGGTGTAATTTCTTCTCCTTTGCAACCTCACCAAAACTCTTTTTAATGATGTAAGCATTTGTAATCACAATCTGGGCACCAATCTGCTGCATTTCTTTAGGCGAGATTAGTTGTCTATTTGGGTTTATCACAGGCATCAATGCAGGGGTTTCCACACTTCCATGCCTTGTTCTTAACACGCAAATTCTGGCAAGCCCGGAGCGTTCCTTTAACTCAAACATGGTCGGACTCAGAATTGTTTGCCCTGCTGCCCCTGCACCTGCTGGCTCTGCGGTGATTGCTGTGGAGGTTGCTGTGGTGCCTGGGGTGAGTGGGGCTGAACGGTGGGTGTAGTTGCTGGCTGGGGGTGCTGCACAAACTGAGGTTGAACATAGTGGGCTGGTGCTTGTTGTCTACTCTGATTCAGCTGGCTCAGTTCCTTCTTTATCTTGCCCATCCTTACAAAAATTGCGAGCGTTGCAATTGCAATTATCAAAAGGGAGATCGGGATTGTTAGACAGAAAAACATGGAAAGGTAGCCGAGAATTGCCATCGGAGAGGCGGGGTCAAACAATTGCTCTGGTGTGAAATTCTCAAATGGATTCCCACCTGTGTCATTCTCCCCTGTTTGATAAATGTTGGGGGTATTTACAAATTTAGAATTAAGGTTTGTCGCAGTGCTGTGTCCAGATAGAAACAAAATTACTGTGACCACAAACACCACTATAAGTGACCCGAGATATTTCCGTATCATAGGAGGTGCTAGTGAAAAACGGTATATAATACTTTGTATTTATTAGATTGTGGATGCCAGGTGTTTTGGTCCATCTTAAGGCAAAAATATATTAACAAGTAGTTATTAGTCCCCCTTCAGATAGCCAATTGGAGGATGGAAAATGAATAAACAACAGTGTGCGAAATTGCTAAGCGCAATGTTGGTGCTAGGACTACTAGCGACTATAGCAGTGCCGGCGATTGGAACATCCCCGACAGTGACAGTTTCGGGGACAGTGCTTACAAAAGATGGGGATTTTGCACCAGAAGGCCTGACGGTGAAGCTGTATTCATTTGCAAAAAATGATGTTGTTGCCTCAACCACAACTAGAGATGGTGGCTTCTTCATATTTTCTGTTAATCCTGGCTATTACAAACTCACATTCGAATCGCAGAGAAAAGGAAACGAAGTGTTCCTCTATGCAGAATCAGAGCCATTTAGTGTGTTTACTCAGAAGGTGGAGAAGGAACTAGAGGTTGAGAAAAAGGAGATAAATTCTTATGTGAGTGGTACTATTACATTGGCTCTCGGGGCGTCATTTACCACGAATGCCACGGTGAAAGTTGTGGACTTTGCTAACAACTACTGCGAAAGGATTACTTCATGGGGTGTGGTCTTACCAGACAACACCACAGACCCCAAGAAACAGGAGTATAACATCTCATTCTATGCAGGCAAGTACAACCTAATTGTTGAGTATCCTGGTTATGCACCCACATTTAACAAAACAATTCTACTCTCGGAAGGAACTGGCATTGAAGAAAATGTGACCTTGTACAAGACCTTTGTAAAAGGATATCTAAGGGATTCTAGCGGAAACATTTTAACCGAAGTTAAAAAGACCTACATAACTCTTATTGAGACCGCTACTATGTTTACCTTTACAAACGAAATTGAGAACAATCCATACTTTGAAATAGGTGCTTACCCAGGTAACTTCATATTGATTGTGGCCTCAGAGGGCTACACAACTTACATAAACAAGAGTGTTACAGTGACAGATGGAATTCTGAACATTAAGGATGCAATGGTGAAGGAAGTCAAGAAAAGCGAGGTTCTTACCTCCTTCGACCTCACAAAAATAAATAATCTCACTGCTAAAACCAATGCCAAGCTGGAGCCCTATTTCTCACTACCTTATTTGAAGATGGCAAATACATACATGGTACGCCTTCAGATTGACTTTGCTTTTGGAAACGGAGATTTCATGTTGAGCCAAACAGAACTAAACAATTTCAAGAACTACCTAGTGAAAATGGGTCCATTCTATGTGCCCAACCAGATGGGATTTGAGATAAACGATACCGCGTACACAAATGTCTCTGGCTTCAGTGTAGATGTAAGGGATGAGGGTATCACAAATGCAAGTGTGCCTATCGATGTCACAGTAGATGCGCCAATCTATGTGAACTATTCCTACACGTTCATCTCGGACAACACAATAAATACGAGCGACTCCTATACATGCAGTTTCGGGTTCAACTATGATAACGCGATTACAGATTACAAATACCAGTTCTCCCTTGGTGAAGGGTATGTTCTTACAGACCACACATTTGATAGGGGCTTTGTAAATCTCATTCCAGTAAAGAACTGGCAGAAGTTTGAGGTCGACCCAAATGTGAGAGAGGGACATGCAATAGACACTGCTACTATGGAATTCGAGAAATTTAGTGATGTCCAACCAGTGATAAATGTGACTGCTGAGGACTGGGGTGACTACAACATCCTCAACAACACCTATGAAAATTACACTGTGATTGTCAAAGCCAACATTAATGTAACTTTCAGCGCCCAGAACTCTGTTGTGGCTGTAGGTAACATCACCAAGTATATCTGGGACTTTGGAGATGGAAAGGTAGAGACCACAGAGAATATGACGATCAACCACACCTATGCAAACCCTGGAGAAAACCTGAAGGTAACGCTCACTGTGATCGGTAGCGGTGGACAAACAAACTCTACAAACATGACCCTTAATGTGGATGGTGTCGCACCAAAACCCGTGATTAATGCAAATGGAAACAACACAACCTATGTGTTCACAAATGTGACTACACCAGTAATTTTCAACGGTTCATATTCAACAGACAGCATAACAGGAAATGATACCAATGGGACAATAAGGAGCTGGGCATGGGACTTCGGAGATAACACTACCACAACGGAAACGCTGGATAACCGCATTTACAACATCTCACACACATACATAGGTGGAGAAGTCGACTACACAAACAAAACTACAATAAATGTTTCTGGAACTCTGATTACAGTTACGGGCTGCTGGATTTACGATGTCATCTTGAATGTCACAGACATTGCGGGAAATTGGGCAAATGCAACAATGAAGGTAGTTGTTAATGACACAGAGTTACCTGTGCCTGTCATTAAGATTCTGGATATGGAAGGCACAGAGACAACTAGTGTGATTGAGAAAACTAATATTACATTCAATGCTAGCGAATCCTATGACCCACACGGCGGAAGCATTGTGAAATACAACTGGACAATTGAAAAGAAAGGTGAGGTGTTCAAGACGGTGGAGAGCAACAACACGACCTATGTGCTTGGAGGTGGACTAGAGCCAGGTGACTGGAATGTCACACTTACTGTTTGGGATGTAGCAGGAAATTCGAAGAACACAACACTAGTACTCAATGTGCGATTGAACACCACTGCAAGACCAGATCTTGAAATCACAAACATAACATTGCCAGAGAAGTTTGAAGTCGGAACGCAGTCCACAATAAAGGTGGAAATTCGAAACATTGGCGGCGAAAACTCCAGTGCGGTACTGAAGTATCTCGCGTTTGTGTTGATTTCAGGAGATGGCTCTACACGAGAGGTTGGTAATATCTCTTCCTTCACATACCCAAATGGCACCGCGCTCAGGTACAATGAAACTATGACTGTAGAGTTTACATGGACACCAGATACTGCAGGCAGTTTCACGCTAAATGTGAGTGTCTACTCTGATGACGAATACTACACATATGCAGATAACAATGTGATGAAGAAGGACATAACCATAAACGAGGCCGCCTGGAAGACCTATGCTATGTATGGTGGAGGAATTGCAGCAGTGATCATTGCATTGCTGGTGATATACTTTATAAGCAAGCGACGTAAGGTGGCAGAAGAAGAGGAAGAAGAGACAAAAGGAAAGAAAAAGGTAGAGAAGGAAGAGAAAAAAGAGAAGAAAAAATAATTTTCCAACAACTTTTTTAATTTTTATTTATTATTGGTGATTTGATGATGTATAAACTTGTTGCTTTTGATTTAGATGGTACACTGGTAGATGTAGATAGTTCCTGGTCATGGGTCCACAGACATTATTCCGTGAATAATGATGCAGCACTACATGCCTTTCTAGAGAGAAAAATTGATGATCTGGAATTTATGCGAAGAGACATAGAACTATGGCTTTCGAAGAAAAGTAAAATTCATCTCAGTGAAATTGCGGAAATTCTGTCGCAAATCCCTATTAAAAAGGGTGCAAAGGAGTTGTTCAGGTTCTTAAAAAACACTGGAATTTCTACTGCTATTGTGAGCGGAGGTATAGACATACTGGCACACAGAGTTGCAAAAGAACTCGGAATAGAGCATGTAGTTGCGAATGCGCTTAAGACCGACGAGCTTGGGTATCTTACTGGCGAAGGGGTGCTTAGAGTAAAATTACTTGAAAAAGGAGAGGCATTACGAGAACTCGCAGAGAAAATTGGTGCTGAAAAGAGCCAAATCATTTCTGTAGGAAATAGCTTCATAGATACGAGCATGTTCGAGGTCTCAGCCATTGGAATTGCATTCTCACCTGTAGATATGGAAATTTGCAGTGCTGCGGATTATGTCGTTGAACAGAGCGACATGAGTGCTCTGATTCCAATCTTTGAAACGATTCTAGGGGGTAACCCTTAATCTATCTCTCGGGAAAAGTACTGCTTCTCTTATGTTCGTAAGATTCAGCATTTTTTGGACAAGGCGGTCAACCCCTAGACCAAAGCCACCATGCGGTGGCATTCCGTACCTGAAGGCCTTCAAATAGGGTTCAAATGCCTCAAGCTTCAAATTGTTTTCAAGCATCTGCGCTTTGAGTTTTTCGTATCTGTGCTCTCTCTGCCCTCCAGATGTGAGTTCCTGGCCTTTGTAATCAAGATCAAAATATCCGGTCAATTCGGGATTTTCATCCTTTCGCATAGCGTAGAATGTGCCCTTCTTTAGTTCCGTTGGAAACTCGGTAATGAAGAGAAATTCCTCATTGTAATTTTTCATTATGTATTCTCCCAGCATTTTCTCTCCCTCTGTATCTATGTCGTTCCCTCCTCGCCAGCCCATCGATCTCAAAATCTCTATGCATTCTCTGTGGGAAATTCGTCTAAACGGTAGCTTCGGTACCTTTACCTCGCATTTCAGAAGATTGAGCTCCTTCGTGCCATTCTGTACCACATACTCAATTGTGCTAGCAACCAGATTTTCTAGCACTTTCATTACATCCTCTGAAGAATCTATGTAGGCTAGCTCCACATCCAGAGAGATGAACTCTGCCAAATGTCTAACTGTGTCCGAGGGTTCAGCACGAAATGCCGGTGCAATCTCAAAAACCCTGTCGAGCCCTGTTGCCATCAGCATCTGCTTGTAGAGTTGGGGGCTCTGAGCCAGAAAGGCTTTTTTACCAAAGTATTCGATTTCGAATAGTGTGGCGCCTCCCTCAGCTCCCGCAAACACTATCTTTGGCGTTTGCACTTCCACGAACCCATTTGCAAGTAGGTAATTCCTTATGCCTGCACAAACCAAGCTCTTAATCTTAAAGATTGCCAGTACCTCATCTTTTCTCAAATCCATAAATCTATTGTCAAGCCGTGTGTCAAGTTCTGCATTCACCTTATCCACAACACCCAGCGGTAGGGGAACTTCCGCCCTGGAGAGTACCGTAAAGTCCCTCGGTAGAATCTCAAATCCCATTCTTGCCTCTGCACTCTTCTGGATTTTACCTATAACTTCAATCACGCTCTCTCTGGGGAGTCCTGTAATCTCTGTAAACTTCTCCTTACCCATCTCCTTCTTTATTGCTGTAATCTGGATTCTACCCTCTCTATCTCTTAGCACAATAAATGCAATACTACCCAGCTTCCGCACATCCTCTACCCAGCCAGCAATTCTTACTTCTTGTCCGTCCATCTCCGCACTCAACTCACTGCTGTATTTTCGCTGCATGAGGGCAGGAATGAGGCGATGGGTTTAAAGTTTTTCCCAAAACAAAAATCTTTATCTCTCCCCTCTCCGTTGTTCTTTTATGCATGAGTTGAAAATACTTGCCAGATATCCTTTTCTCAGGGACGCTGTCGAATACATAAGAAATGAGAAAATAGACCTGGATCATCTGCTCAATGATGACCTCTATGCCACTGCTAGACAACTTGGTAGTAAGAGGGCCCTTTCTGCAGTGCAAACGCCAACAACCCCATTCAACTTGCCATATACTGACGAAATCGGGCTTTTGTATTCTCTCTTAAGCTACCCTGTAGCTAGAATGATAATCTCTGCAGTAAGGGATAAAACTGTGATCAATAGGTATGCGGTTGCCGAATCAAAAAACTTTTCTGCAGTTGCTGCATCTGAACGGCAGGAGATACTTGTCCAAATCGCTAGGGACCTTGGAATTGAGGTTCAGTTTCTTGGAGAGAGAATTGAACCAGATTTTGCAATTCATTTTACCCAGTATCTCACCTACACTTCGCAGTTTCGTGGTGACCCTGATTGGAAACTTGCTTATCAAGCACTGGACAAGGGTTGGGTCCATCTTGGAAGAGATAAAATCCTGAGAATTCTAGAGGAAGCACTAAAACGAAAGATCGAAGCAGAACTTCCACTTCCAGTAGATGCTAGAATCAGAGAAAAGTTTCAGGAAGAGATAGCCCAAATTAGAGAAATCATGGAAAAACATAAAAAATCCTTTCCTAGCCAAGAAATTGGCGAGCTTAAAGAGGACGCATTTCCTCCATGCATGAAAAAAATTCTTGAAATTATCAGAGCTGGTGAGAATGCTCCCCACATGGCTAGATTCGCAATTGTGGCATTCCTGAAAGGGCTCGGTCTTGATTCTGAACAAATTCTAAAACTGTTTTCAACATCGCCTGACTTTGACTTGAGTAAGAGTAAATACCAGGTGGAACACATCACAGGCAAGAGTTCACACACCACATATAAATCACCTGGCTGTGCTACGATGAAGAGCTATGGTCTCTGTAATCCTGGTGACGATGAACTTTGCAAGAAGGATTGGCTGAAACATCCATGGGTCTACTATCGCTATAAGAAACGGGAGTTGAAAAAGCAGAAATTAGCAAAGCCGTCTCCCAGTTGACTGTATTGCGGAGACTGCGTTCACCAGAAATCGGTTGAGCGGTGCTTTTTTTCCAGTACGTTCAGCAACCTCTACAATGTGTCCATTAATTTCCAGTATCTCTGTCCTCTTTCCTTTCATCACATCCTGGAGCATACTTGAATAGTTTTCTGCAGTTTGCTCTGCAACTTTGAGCGTCTGGCTTACACAGTCAACATCTGGACTTATATAACCTGAGACCTTTCCTATCTCCTCGCTCTCCGCCGCCACACTCACGAGCATCTCTTTCAGATAAGCATTTCGCAGAAGCATTCCATTATTCACATTGAAGATTACTGTCAAAGGGTTGATTGCAGAGTTCACAACACCCTTTACCCAAATATCCTGAAGGATGTTATCACTGACTTCTGTGGAAATCATAGCGTCGTTCAGCATCTTGCATAAGGTCGTTGCGACATTATGGCTAGAACTTCCCACAACCGTTCTTCCCCAACCGTTGAACCTTATCTTTCCGGGCTCAAGAAAAGTGACTCCCATGCTCGTAATACAGGCCCCTATCTCCAACTTCTTCCCACTAACTTCTAGCTCTTTCGCAATCACCTCAAGGTTATTCAATCCATTCTGCATACTTACAATTGTGCCCTTGTCTATGGCTTGCAGGATTTCTCTTACCGCATTCCTTGTATCGTAGGCCTTTGTAGTGATAAAAACAAAATCCCAATCATCTCCCGGAATTTCTTCCCTCGCACTAACTTTTACCAATTTTGTAAGAACTCCATCTATTTTAAGACCCTCTTCATTTATCTTTTCCACATGTGGTTTTCTTCCCACAAGGATAACTTCATGCTGCTGGCTCAGCATCGCACCAACAAAGCTTCCTATGGCGCCTGCACCAAAGATCAGCACCTTCATTTTGTGTACTCCAACATTCTTTTTATTGGCTGGTAGGCCTTCTCACGAACGCGTTCGTCAATTCTAACAGGGTAAATTTTCTGTTCCATGCTCTGAACTACCTTCTCAATTGTAATTTTTTTCATATTAGGACAAAGCGCGGAGGGAGGCGGATAAAATTCCTTGTTTGGATTTTCCTTCTTCAATCTATAACACATTTCCTTCTCTGTTGCCACTATGAACTCGTGCTTCGGAGAGTTTCTCACATATTTCACAATCCCCTCTGTAGAACCCACAAAATCCGCCATGTCAACTACCTCAGGTACACATTCTGGATGTGCGAGAACCTCAGATTTTGGATGCAGGACAAGCAACTCCTCTATCTCCTTCTTGGTTATGTCTCTATGAGTATGACAATATCCCGGCCAAAGATGAATTTTTTTATCTTTTACAAATCGCATCACATAAAGCCCTAGATTTGTGTCGGGTACAAAAATTATTTCCTTATCTGGAATGCTCTGGCAGACCTTTACAGCGTTGGCTGAGGTGCAGCAAATATCCGCCTCTGCCTTCACCTCTGCAGTTGTATTGACATAGGCAACAACCTTTGCTTCTGGATGCTCGCTCTTATACTTCCTAAGCCCATCTACATCTATCATCCCTGCCATTGGACACTTCGCATCAGGTTCTGGATGTAACACAAGCTTATCTGGATTGAGAATTGCAGCGGTCTCCGCCATAAAGTTGACACCACAAAATACGATTACTTTTTTATCTGTCCTGCTCGCCTCCATGGAGAGCCCCAGCGAATCTCCGAGATAATCTGCGACATCCTGAATTTCCGGACGCTGGTAATTGTGGACAAGCAAGACGGCATTGAGCTCCTTCTTGAGTTCCATTATCCTTTTAGCGTAATCCATGGTTCTCTAATATTACAAGGTAAGTTTATAGTTTTTGGAAGTGGATGGAATATCCCAACAAAAACCTATATTTACCCATTTGCTTTTAGATAGCGGTGGCAGAATGATTGTAATTCCTGGTTCTGCATCGCCCGGACTCTCCCAGAAAATTGCCAAAATTACAAACTGCGAAATTGCAAGTGTTGAGAGAAAAAGGTTTCCAGATGGAGAGATGTATATTAGAATCGGTTCCGAAATTGGAGGCAAGGACGCAGTGATTGTGCAGAGCACAACTAGTGACGAAAAAATTCTGGAGGCAATCTTGCTCTGCGATGCTACACGGGAGGCAAATGCAAGAAAGATTATTTTTGTCGCCCCCTACTTCGGCTATGCTAGACAGGACAAGGTATTTAAGCAAGGCGAAGCAATCTCGGCAAGAGCAATTGCAAGGGCAATCCAAGCAAACTGTGATGCTTTTCTTAGTGTGGACCTCCATGCAAACACTGTGATTAAATGGTTCACTATCCCTGCATTTGAAGTTTCAGCCATTCCCTGTGTAGCTGGATATTTCAAAGGCAAGAAGATTGATGTTATTGTCTCACCAGACAAAGGAGGAATTGAGCGAGTAAAACGAACCTCTGAACTCTCAGGCATTCCTTATATACATCTAGACAAGGTAAGATTGGATGGACACACTGTGACAATAAAACTGCCAGATTACGATTTCAAAGGCAAAAATGTGGTCATAGTGGATGATATCATCTCTACAGGTGGAACAATAAAAACTGCAGCAAAGCAAATGTTAGATGCTGGTGCAAAATCTGTTTCATGTGGATGCACTCATGGACTTTTCCTAGGAAATTCAGGTAACGAGCTTGCATCCTTGTGCACTGAAGTAATTGCTTCAGATACAATTGAAACTAGGTTTTCCAGTTATTCTGTTGCTGAGGAAATCGCAAGGGCTATATCTGGGATAATATAATGGTGAGGAGATGGAAACCTATACGAAAAAGATTGCGCTAATCGGAGATTGGGGAACAGGGAAAACCAGCTTAATTAGAAGGTATGTGCTTAACGCATTCGATGATTCCTATATCCAGACCATTGGCACAAAGGTCTCAAAAAAAGTTGTTGATCTGAAAATCGGAGAGCGAGAAATCAAAATTAACCTCATGATATGGGATATTTTGGGACAGAAGGACTACAGAAGTGTGCAGAAAAACGCTTTTGTTGGTGTGGAAGGTGCAATATTCGTTTGTGACCTCACTAGAAGAGATACGCTTGACAGCATCGAAAAATACTGGCATCCACTGATGGTGAGCGTTGTCGGTGAGAAGCCAGCCATCATAGTGGCAAATAAATGCGATTTAATTAATGTGGCTTGCTTCTCCTTAGAAGATGTTAAACAAATTGCGGAAAGTTTGAAAATAAATCCAGAAAATTGTTATCTCTCTTCTGCAAAGACGGGTGAAAATGTGGAAAAAATTTTCATGGCACTTGCCACTGTGATGATGACGGCTCCAGTCAAAGTAACCCCTTATAAAGAAAGAGTGAAAGCACTTGAAAAGATTGAGGTAGATGATGAAGTGAACTATAAAACCGTGCTGGATGCACTGTTCCTAGATTTTACTAAGAGTATGGGGAGCGAAGAGAAAGCAATGGAAATTTTAAATGCTTGCTTCAGAAGTTGTGGTCTAAATCTGAAATATCCTACAAAAGAGGGAATTGAATTGTTGATAGAATTTTTGAGAAAGGCAGAAGTAGATAATGGTGTACAGCCAGAGATTGCAGAACAGAATAAGATTAGGCGCTTGAAATTACTTGAGAGCATAGAATAAACCCTACATTTAGCCCTACATGTAGTGCCTTGGTTTATATTTACTTCAGCGATGCAATCATCATGAAGCAAAAAGGAGTAATCTGGACACTGATCGGTGCTCTGATAATCAGCGAGTGCTTTCTTGGTGTTGCAGTGCAGGGCGAACAAAATGTATGTTTGGCCGTTGGAGAAAAAAAACTGCTAATTTGGGAATTCGCACCCAATTGTGAAAATGGACTTGAGTATGTGGTATTGAAGAACACAGGCCCTGCTCTCTGCTTAAACGGGTTCTCGCTTTCTGATGGAGAGGGAAAAATTGTGTTTGGAGATGTTGAAATTCCCGCATACTCTTGCATCACACTTGCAAACAATGCTTCTAGCTATTACTATTATTTTGAGAAACTGCCAGATATTGAAATCAAAAATGGAAAAGATGTATCTGTAAAGGGGCTATTTAAACTTGCAAATTCAAACGATGAGATTTACCTTTATGCCCCTGATGGCTCTCTAGTAGATGCAATTGCCTATGGCAAAGAAAGAGTGCAGGAGGGTTGGAATGGAAGTATGCTGAAAAATCCGTCAGTTGGAACGGTTTACAAGAGGTTGACAGTTAAGGACACGGATACCGCAAATGACTGGACCACGACAAGAATTGGAAGAACTGCACTTGTTCCTACGAGATTTACGAATGTAAATCTAACTGCTTTCGTGACGCCTGATAGTGGCTTGGAAGTTGTGCTTCAGAGAATTGAGAATGCCACAAGGGAAATCCTTGTCTGCACATACACATTGGATTCACCAGAAATTGTTTATGCGTTGGAAAATGCAAGCAAAAGAAATGTATGCGTAAGTGTAATTGTTGAAGGTTCTCCTGTCGGAGGATTGGGTAATGCAGAGAAATTCATGCTCTCAAAACTTTCTGGTTTTGCTAACCTTACCTTTTATGGAATACCAAAACACACCAGATACAATTACATGCATGCCAAATACATTGTGATTGATGGAAAATGGGCGGTTGTGAGCACTGAAAACTACAAAGGAACAAGCTATATAGAGCAGGGCCTATGCGGAAACAGGGGCTGGGGTGTAATAGTGGAAAACTCTGAGTTTGCTCAGCAGCTTATCTCGCTCTTTAATCAGGATGCAAAAAACATTTACGGAGATACCGGAGTGCAAACAATCCTTACAACTAATTCTGTTCCTGTGAAAGATTTCAACCCTACACTTTCAAATTTCACAACCAGAGCCGATGTCTCCAATGTGACATTACTTGCTGCACCAGACAATGCACAAGAGTACCTCCTTCGCTGCCTAGCCTCTGCTAAGAACAGCGTGGTCGTAGAAGCATTGGAGTTTCCACTATACTGGGGAAATGTGGTGAATCCATTTGTGGAAAAACTTGTGAAACTCTCTGAAAAAGGCGTATCCGTTAGAGTTCTACTAGATGGAAGTGCGGCAAATGGAAAGGGAAACAGAGAAACTGTAGAGTATCTTAATTCGTTGAACAAAAACATCTCCACTAGGATTATTGACGCTAGAGGACATGGCTACAGAATGCTCCACACAAAGGGATTCATTATTGATGATGCCTATGTGTACCTTGGGAGCACAAATTTCTGTGAGAATTCGTTCAAAGATAACAGAGAAGTGGGTGTTTTAATTGAGAGTAAGGCAATTGCGAGTTATTTTAATGGTGTCTTTGAATTTGACTGGAAGGAGGATGTACGAAAGCCCTCTGCCTACATAGGAGTACCCGCAAAAATTGTGGTCAATAAAACAGTAAGATTCGATGGTTCAGGGTCCACCGACAATGGAAAAATTGTTTCCTATCTCTGGGATTTCAATGGAGATGGTGTATTTGAGGCAAGTGGCGCATTAGTGAACTACACATTCCCCTCGCCTGGAAAATACAGAGTAACTTTGAAAGTTGTTGATGCTTGTGGAAATGAAAACGCTACATCTAGAGAGATTACTGTGTCTGCGGTTGAATCTGTGCATGCGGAGGAAAATCAAAACTGGCTCTATGTTCTCCTTCCTATCCTGCTCGGGGCAATTGTTGGATGGAAGTTTGGTGGGATGGAAAAGAGAGTGAAAAAATTTGTTAGTTGGCTGAGGTGCAAGCTATGATTGATCAGAGCTTGACCTTCAGCTCAATTTTTTTCTTTTCTATTTTCTTCTCGTATCGCTCGGGAAGGGAAAAAGCTAGTTCTTCAATCCTCTGTAAATTCTTTATGAATTGTGCCTTGCTCTGAGTGTCTATGAGTTTCTCAAATTCCCTCTTCTTGCTGTAATAATCTATTAGAAGCCAGCCAAAGATTAGGAGGAGAAATGGCCCTAAAATGATGCACCATAGGTAAAAGTTGCCTATTGCGTTCTCAATTGCTTTTATCTGCTCAGGCATTACATTTTTTATCTGCTCAAATCCGCAGACACCCAAGAAAGTCAGGATTGCAGATAAAACTATGATGAGGATTGAGAGAATGTGTCCGTAATTTCGCCAGAGGTTCCATGCCATCCTTTACACCAATGCCCTGATAACGGAGGTGGGTAAAAACCTTTTCATGGTTTTGATATCCCATGTGTTATTGTTGTGCCAATCACGAAGACATCGTCTACAAAGACGCCTTTGTTGTAGCTGGCACTCGCATAGTGGATAGAATCTGTCTCGCTCCCTGTGGCATTTGTGAACACTCTTATCCTCAAGATTATTGTGTTGCCTGCAAATCCACTCAAATCACAGTTCAGCCTTACAAGCGTGAATGATGGTATCCAATCATACGCTGACACTGTATTGGCATCGCTCGCTCGCACAAATGTCCAGTTCGTCTTGTAGAGTGTCCCTCTCACACCAGAATAACGCTGCGGCAATTCTCCACCTGTGGCATCACCTGTAACTCCATAGTAACCACGGTTTTCAACTGTAGTTAAATCTCTTCCTGTATATCCCCAGCCAATTCTCACACCGTATGTAATGGAATACCATGTCTCGCCATTGTCCTTACTCACCTCTATCCTTACTCCATCTGGCGGTAAGCCAGCACCATCGTTGATGTTGAATTTGAAGAAGGCAATGAGTGTTGCCCTGTATGCTCTCGTTAAATCAATTGGAATTGTGTAGAGTGAGGAATCCACACCGAGTGGGAGATAGCCAGATGCCTGATTGTAATACCAGTATCTGTTGCTCCCGAGATATCCTCCACCAGGGTTATACACATACTGCCAGTAATCTGTAGGAATCCCTGTCACCTTTATCTGCACATCGTCTATATACCAGCCCATGTCAGCGGTCCAGTTTGGCGGTAACTGCCCTCCGAACTGTGCGAACACAAAGACCACACGCACCGCCGTGAATGTCCCTATGTATTTACTTAAATCAGCCTCTATCTTCTCCCAGCCGTAAGTACCACCTGCACTCCTCCCATTGAAGCACCAGTAAGGCAAGCGTCCATATCTATCTATCAATCCAGTATTTCCATCTATGCCACCGACAGTGCTCTCATTCTCAACGCTCTCAAACTTGAGATTACCTCCATACGGCTGCTTTGGCTGAATGTAAACTCTGTGGGAGGCATCCCAGGTCCACGATGTCTCACCAGATTGCTTGCCCCAGAGATAGATGAATCCTCCGTTTGTACCCTCTGTGATGGAGTATCTGGTATAGAAGGAAAGCGTGGCATTAGGAGCGCCGCTTATGTTTACTTCTGGCGTTGTGAGGAACCGATAACGCTTGTAGGGAATTGTATAATTGAGTTGAGAACTTGCAGCACTGGGAGATTTTCCATAAACAACTCGGAATTCATCAAAGTATGCATACTCCCCGGCGTTTATCCCAGTATCGTACATTGCAATTCTGAGGTAAATGCTCTGGCCCTTGTATTTCGTGAGGTCAAAGGCATTTGGCACCCATTCATCATCTGTTGTGCTTGTTTCATTCAGTGGCGTGAAGCAATGCAAGGGTGCTACCCTTGTCCAGGGACCACCTGTGCTCGTGCTCACCTCTATTGTCCAGTTGTTTTTTGGGATATACACTGCATTGTTGCCAGAAGCTTGCTTATCCCATGCAAGATAGTAGTATGACCAGAGTGCTACAATTGCCCAATCAATGTCCGAGGGAATTGTTACTGCTGATGCAGTACGAATGTAATCATTACCTGCGGTATTATCTCCTGTGTATTTCAAGCTGTATGTGCCTTTGTATTTTTGTGCATTGCTCTGCGCCCAGTTTCCGCCAATCGCCGTCCAGCCTCCAATGCCAGATTCGAATCCGTCAAAGAAAAGGGTCGTTGTATCCACTGCATTTGGTGTGAACTTTGAATTTTTATTCGGCACTGGCGGCGGTGCCCTTATGTCCCCAGGTGCACCAATTGATGCCATTATTGCTGCAAAGATTCCGCTCAGCTGCGAGGATTGAGAGGCGTAGAAATACCCATCGTAACTCAAATTCGTGAATTTAGCTGCAGAAGTGTTTGAAATTTTCCAGAGCCAGTATTCTGGTGTCCCTGCCGCCTGGCCATAATGATTGGTGTCAAGTTTCCCGAGTGATGGATGCTCAAAATGGGTCACACCAAGTCCGACTGTGAACACTGGGACGTGAACCCAGGCATCTGTAGAGGTGAAGGTATCAATCAAGCCCCATCGAGTTTTATCCGCATTTGAGAATGTAATTGGGAACCAGTTCTCATACGCTGTGAAATCTGCACATAAAGTAACTTCGCCATTCACTGTTTGGTCACCGAGAGACCAGGACCTCCATGGGCCAAAGAATTCACTACCTCCATCAGGTCCTCTGTTACCACCCAGGTCCGTTTCACCGACCTTCGCTCCCGTTCCTCTGTACTTCCCCCAGTCCATACCATCTGAGAGTACGATCACACTTGGCAAAATTCCGTTTGCAAAATCAAAGGTCTTGTTGTAGTATCTTGCATAGGCGATGCCAACACCTATTGCGTCCCAGATTGGAGTATCGTATCTACCTGCAAGCACAGGTGTCATTCCAAGTGCGGGATTAGTGAGATAATTCACAATTGTCTGTTTTGTAGCAGTTGTTGCCAAGCTTCTTGCAACCCAGATGTGCACTGCTTCATTATCTCCATTATCTGACTTGAGGTCTGAATTGTATCTGCTCGCTGTCACTCCCATGTCTGTGAACACAACCTGGTCAAGATTCTGGTTTCTATCCCCGAATGCAATTACAGTTATGTAGTCATTTGCGGTAAGATAATTCAAAATTGAATTAGTAACAGCATCCACCAGGTCCTGCCACTTTGTTCTCCCGTCTCCATCTGGGTCTTCAGCCATTGAGCCCGAGTTGTCAAGGACTAGAAAGATATCGAGGGGTGCTCGTTCTCCCGTCACACCAGGAAGATTTGGTACCTCTGGCAACCAGTATGCTGTCGGTGTTGTGTGGGCTGCACCCTTTGTGTAGTTGAAAACAGTAGCATTATTTGTGAGATAGGTTCCGTTGCCATTGAGAGTAAGCCCAGAGCGATTTATGCTCCCGCTCAAACTCCAGTCCCAGTCTCCAATTACCCGCGTGCTCACATCTTTTCTTGCAAGAAAATCAAGCGGGCTTTCACCATTGATATTAAGCAGTGTTGCATCATGGTTCCAGTTTTCTGCTGTTCGCTCTGGCACTTCCATATCATCGTAGAAGAAAAAGACCTGGATTCTCTGGCTCGCATTGTTGTTTGCCCTGATGAACTCTGCATTTGCATAAATTCCGTCTGGGTCTGCCATCACCCTAATCGTTTCATAACCTACAAAAAGTGGTACCCAGAGCACCTCGGAAACTGCCCTGCCATTGGACACATAACCAGTGGCATTTGTACTGCTCGGCGGTACATTCACATTTCTTGCCCCAATCACTGTATCGCCATCAAGGAATCTGATGGTAACAGATGCATTCAATCCACCCAGATTTGTAATGTTAATTTTGAGAAGGTAAGTGGCACCGAGCTGTGGGTTTAGATCACGAAGGTAGATGTAAGCTCGTGAATGCGTTGCTGCATAAATATCAGGTGCAGTTATCTTTATTTCTGGCTTTGCATCAATTCTTCCACACCAGTGCACAATGCTCAGCATGATTTCTGAAATCATTGTCCTGTTTGCAGTGTATGCTGGGTTGAACGAGAGAAAGACAGAATGCCAGCCCGCTGCGTCAAACACAGCAGAGCCTAGCACATTATCGCTCAATCTATCCCAGTGATTTATTGCATCACCCCAGAACACCGGCAGTGCCCTCTCTGTTCTGTTGTATGCCCTTGCAGGATAGCTTGCGAAGGATGTATTGCTCATCACAAATTCCAGACCGTTTGTTATCGGGCTCTCTCGTACTCCATAGAGCACATTGTTTAAGCCGTAGTTTACTGGTGTGCCAGTGTTGTTGGCTCCGAGAATGTTCCGCATGAATGCTGTATTTGCAACTGCAGAGTCGTTGAGAATGAAAGAGCCAATAATTATTAACGCATGCTGGCTCGGGTCATCTGTGAGATAGAAGTTCTGGATTAGATTAATGTCCGTTGCTGTGAGTGTGTTGTAGCCAGAGCCGTTGTATGCGGTTCCTGTAATCCAGATTACGCAATTGTACCTGTTCATGTTGTACTCAGAATTATTTCTATCTGCACCCCTAGGAACTATCTGGACATCCATATCACGCCCAAGCGTGTAGCCAAGCGTCTGCATTGCATTTATGATTTCGCTTGATGCATCAGGCAAGCCCCCACCATTATTGGCTGAGCCGTCATCGTCCACAACAAGCATCGTGTAAATCACATTCACCTGATTAAGCAAGAGTGTGTTATTGTACACATTGTTGTTTTCATTCACCTCTGGAATTTTGTTGTAGGGGTCAACCATTACTTGCAACACAAAAATTCCCACAATCCTCGGTGTCCATGTAAAATTCACAGTTTTTGAATCTCCAAACGCATTGAGAGAAATTGTTTGCCCACTTACAGGCCACACTCGCTCCACCTCAACACCATAGGCATAGACAATCAGCTGCACTTCCACATCTGAATGGCTTGTGTCACCATTGTTACGCACTACCGCACTCACATTGAGCGGCTCCCTGTACCTTGGAGTGAGCGTGGAGATTTCCTGGCTCGAAATTGCCAGATCATCACCGGTCCTTGCATTAATGCCAGACAGCCAGTTAATTATGTGATAGGCAAGAATGGCGTGGTCGCCAGTGTACCTAAGTGACCCAAATTCCAGGGAGAGCAGAACAACTCTGCTTTCATAAACACCTGCAGTTCTCTTAAACTGACTCGCAAATTTCAAGGCACCTGTTTCGTTAACCAGTAAGGGCTGTGCACCCGCAGCAATTGATAGCGTTCTCGTAACTGCAAAGCTAATTGTGTTTATGCTTGGTTCAAATCCTGTCAGGTTTATCCATCCATTACCATAGTTCGTGCCGTAGATTTTAGAAGGTAGTGTAGATGCGGGTAACACTCCTGAGATTCCAAGATAGGTATTTATAAAACTCCCAGATACATTCTCGAGAATGTTCGCTCCCGCCAACCAGAGCTTCCCCCCATTGTCAAGGAATCTTTGAAGGTTTGCCACATCCGATGCCATGAGCGTGTTGTTTGTAAAACCACCTTCCCAGATTACTACATCATAATTTCTCAGTTGGTAAAGAGCTGGCCCTGTATCGTATCCTGGCCCTGGAGAGTTTAGAGCCACTGTTGTAGATGTGTAGTTTACATTGATTGCATTAAGTGCAGCAATAAAATTCGCCCCCATATCATTTGGACTCCCAATCCCTGCACCATCATCATCCACGAAGAGAATGCGAGGCATTACCACAACCGAAACATTTTTTGGCGTGCCTGTAAGATTGCCAGGCATCACATCTGTAATTGTAACTTCAATTATGTGCGCACCTCCTGGTTGTGCCACCCATGTGATATAAATCTCTGTTTCTCCAAAGCCCGGCACAGAAATTACCTGCGTGTCAAGGGTTGTGGTTGCATTCGTAGCCACAATCGTATCAAAAGTGGTGATTGTTGCTGAGGATGCAGGTGTGCTCTGAAAATTTTTGATGATTGCGGAGATAATTACCGTCTCTCCTCGGGTTGGAGAGGAAGGACTTAGAGAGATCTGACTCACCACGAGATTTGGCAGTGGAACCTCTACCGCCGAAACTACAACTGTAATGGAATACTTTCTCAAACTCCTGTGCTCTTGATAGTCACTTGCATTGACTGTGTATGTGTATGTGCCTGGATTCACAAAAGTTGTCAGCTCTGCAGTTTCAAATCTCGTCCCTGCAGTGTTATTTAGTTTAACTATGCCCAACCCTAGCTGGGTCAGGTCGGCATACACAGAATTTGGGTTGAGATCAAAGTCATAAATATCCGCCCAGATTTTAAATGGATTCCCTGCCACAACCGGGGTTGGCGAGCTACCAGAAGCTTGAATTAGTGGTGGATACCAGATGTTGTTAACAATTATGAGTTTCTGCCAGAAAAGGAGATTCTTTGCAGTATTTATAACCTGGATTGTAAGGTTCTGAGGGACTGTGAACAACGCAGAAGATTTCCATTTCCAGACAGTACCTAAATCCCAATACTGCCCAGTAATTCCACCATCACTTGGTTGTAGATAGAATCTTGTTCCATTCTCGGTCTCAACCACTATTCTGATATAGCTTGTCGGAAGCAGCTCACCTGCAATGTGCGTTAGGTTCACATTCGCATAATATCCTGATCCAGTACCCGCTTCCTCATACCATGCCTCTGCATCAAATTGCGTGTTTGCACGGGGCTGGGGAGTTGGAAATGTTTGCACCCAGGCAAAAATTGTTGAGAATATCACTACCGTAATCACGAGCACGAGAAAGGTGCCAATGATGCTGCTTACTCCTTTCATGGCCTTGCGCATCGTTCACCACCTCCCTGCAGTCCATGGATTATGGAGTTACCAATCACAAACACATCGTCTACAAAGACGCCTTTGTTGTAGCTGGCACTGGCATAGTGTACGGCATCGGTTTCGCTACCTGTGGCATTTGTGAACACTCTTATCCTCAAGATTATTGTGTTGCCTGCAAATCCACTCAAATCACAGTTCAGCCTTACAAGCGTGAATGATGGCACCCAATCATACGCTGACACTGTATTGGCATCGCTCGCTCGCACAAATGTCCAGTTCGTCTTGTAGAGTGTCCCTCTCACACCAGAATAGCGTTGCGGCAATTCTCCACCTGTGGCATCACCTGTAACTCCATAGTAACCACGGTTTTCAACTGTAGTTAAATCTCTTCCTGTGTAACCCCAACCAATTCTCACACCATATGTTATGGAATACCATGTCTCGCCATTGTCTTTGCTTACCTCTACTCTCACTCCATCTGGCGGTAAGCCAGCACCATCGTTGATGTTGAATTTGAAGAAGGCAATGAGCGTGGCTCTGTAGGCTCTCGTTAAATCAATTGGAATTGTGTAGAGTGAGGAATCCACACCGAGTGGGAGATAATCGCTAGGTGAATTGAAATACCAAAACCTGCTTCCACTACGGGCTTGAGATGCATTCTCTACTATCTTCCAGTAGTCCGGCACACCACCTCTCACCCGAATCTGCACATCGTCTATATACCATCCCATATCTGGTCTCCACTCTGGTGGCAACATTCCTCCAAACTGTGCAAATACAAACACAATCCTTATTGACGCAAATGTTCGCACATACTTCGCCAAATCCACCTCTATCTTCTCCCAGCCGTAAGTGCCACCTGCACTCTTGCCGTTGAAACACCAGTAGGGCATTTTTCCATCTATGTCTATCCAACCATTACCAGTTAGTCCTCCCGTTGTGGTTTCATTGGTTAATGCATCCATCTTCAAATTTCCGTTGTAAGGTTGCCTGGGTGAGAGATACACTCTATGATTTCTATCCCACACCCAAGTCCTGCCATCCGTGCTTCCCCAAAGATAGAGGAAACCACCATTTGTTCCTGGTGTAATGCTGTATTTTGTGTAAAAACTCAAAATTCCTCCCTCTGATTTCCGCATGAAAACAGGGAAACGCTGACCACTGGGCACCACTGTAACTTCCTTGTATGGGTCTGCTGATGTGCCTGCTCCATTGCTCCAGGCCTCCCCATGATGCTTTATGTACACCCAATCTGAACCTATAAAGAAATCATGCTCATATCCACCGCTTGCCCTGTAAGGCACTACGCGGAAGGTGCCATCATCTAACAATGTGACCCGCACCCATTGGTCACCGTTACCATCTATCTGGTTGTTTGGCACTGTGCCCCACAGGTCCTCCCATGCAATGAGCATATCTGTTACTGCGTGTGGAACCGCAGGAAGTGAAAATATCTTCCAGCCGTAGTAATCGTTTATGTTAAACCATACATCCTGGCTTGGTGTGGGATTGTAGAGGCAGGTTACAGGTGCAACATTCAATGCACCAGTTTTGCTCGCATTCCCTGTGTAAGAATTGTTCTGGAGCACCACAAAGTTGCCCTCAAATGCTACTGCACCTGTATCGTTGTACAACCAATAATAGTGATTCTCATAGTCAATTACCACAACATGATCTGGTAGATTCCCTGTTTCATAACTCCCAGATGCATAGTTCCAGAAGGAAAGGTATGGCGTGCCCACACGCACTGCTGGTGTTGTAAGGAACCGATAGTGTGCTGGGAAGAGTGTGTAGCCAATGTCTACTCCATCATTTTCTCCCCTCTCTGCAGTTATTGTGATATCATCAATATAGATCCCACTGTTCCTATCGTTCCCTTGAACCGAATAACTGTAAACTACATTGTCGTCATCCTGCATAGTAAACCTTAGGTATATTTCCTTCCCCACATACTGTGTCAAGTTTATTGTATATTGTCTCCAACTAGCTAACTGTCCATTACCATCTGCATTTTCGTCTGGGAAACTGTGCAATACGGTCCATGTAACTCCTCCATCTATTGATACCTGAAGCAGGGCGTGGTCATAATAATCTCTATATGGATATCCTGCCCAATAGTATGACCAATGGTAAAAATTGTATGCTGCCCAAAATGTGAGTGTAACGTTTCCATTTTTGTAAGCTGTGAGATTAATAAGCGGCGAGCAAAACCAAGAGGCCTCTCCGTCATTATAGTTTCCTCCTAAGTTTGTTGCTGCACATCGCGTACCACTATGGGCTCCGCCTACCCATGTAGTTGGTTGTCCCACTGCCCAGCTTGCACCCGTTCCTCCAATACTCCAATCACTGCCTAACTCGAAGTTCTGAGCATATACTGTCTCCACCGCCTTAGGACGCACCTTTGTAGGTGCCAACAATGGTACTCTCACATCGCCCCCCGCAGCCTCCTTTATTATCGCAGATATCTCTTTGAACGCCGTGATTAACTCAGCAGGTGTAGATACATTGAAATGTTTGCTGTAATTTGCATTTGACTTCCCAGTATGATTCATTGCATACGCCAATCTCCACATGTTTGCCCTATCTGCGTCACCACCAAATGCAATCGTAAACAATGCTACATCATATTTTGTAATTTCGCTTATACATGAATCATATGTAGTAAATGTTTGATCTGAGTTCGTCTGTCCATCTGTGAGAACTATTGCCGCTGGGAAGTTTGATGTATTATGATCGTTGTAGTTGAAATTATTCGCCCACGACCATGTAGAAGGCACACCTGTAGCATACCGGACAGATACAGCAGTCGCATCTAAAAATGCTGTACCTCCACCCGGGAACAGAGAGAGAACGCTCTGTCTTACCGTTCCTAAATTAGACGTAAATCTAATATTTAAATATGACTGTGTATTGAAGCGGGCAAGTGCTGCTCTATCCCCCTCATTTAGGGTGTCTAATAATATTCCTCCTGCCGCTTTCGCCGCATACATTCTAGTTTGCAAGTCCCATGACATACTCCCTGATACGTCGAACATCATTATTACATCTGCATTCCTCTTTATGGTCACTCTTCCTTGGGTTTCAGGCAACCAGTACGCAGTTGGTGTAGTGTGGGCAGCGCCTCCTGTGTAGTTCAGTACCGTGGCATTGTTTGTGAGATAGGTGCCATTGCCATTGAATGTCGTGGTACCGTTAAAATCCTGGCTCCCGCTCACATTCCAGTCCCAGTCCCCAATTACCCGCGTGCTCACATCTTTTCTTGCAAGAAAATCAAGCGGGCTTTCGCCATTGATATTAAGCAGTGTTGCATCATGGTTCCAGTTTTCTGCAGTTCGTTCAGGCACCTCCATATCATCGTAGAAGAAAAAGACCTGAATTTGCTGGCTTGCGTTGTTGTTCTCACGCAACTTCTCGCTTCCAACATAGAGATTGTCCGGGTCAATTATTGCGGAGATTCTCTCATAGCCCGCATACAACGGTGTCCAGATTATCTCAGCCACGCATTTGCCATTGTAAACATTGTTGGAAGCATCTGCATAGCTTTCTGGCACATGAATGTTAACCGAGTTAATTATTGTATCGCCATCAAGGAAGCGAACAATCACATCGCCACTCAAACCACCGACATTCGTGATGTTTGCTTTCAAAAGGTAGGAAGAGCCAATCTGGGGATTGAGTTCTGGAAGAATGATGTATGGCCTAGAGTTTGTTCCTGCGTAAATGTCAGGGGAAGTGACCCGAAGTTCAGGTATTGCATCAACTCTACCACCCCAATGGATAAGGTTAAACAGAATTTCCTTTACGAGAGAGAAATTGGTTGTATAGGAGAGATCAAACGAAAGAAATGCAGAGTGCCAGCCAGAAATGTCTTTAACACCAGTGCCCATCACCAAATCCGTTGTTCTGTCCCAATAAGTGGTGCCATTTGCCCAGAACAGAGGTATAGCAGAGGCTGTTTTTGTGTAGGCATAGCATGGGAAGCTTGTTCCATTGGTGTACTCAACTCTCATTCCATTTGTTACAGGGCTCTCTTTCACACCATAAACTACTTTCCCAACTCCGTCCGTGTACTTTGTTCCTGCGCTCGCGGCACCCAGGACCTGGGTCATAAATGCTGTTCCGCTTACACCACTATCTCCCAGCACTTCTCTTCCAATGAGAATAAAGGTGTGCTGTGCAGGGTCAGATGGTAGATAGAAATCCTTGATTATCTGCATGTCTGTAGATGTAAGGGTATTGTAACCAGAACCATTGGATGCAAAACCAGTAACCCAAAGAATGCAATTATAATTCGTGACATTATATTCTGTGTTGTTCCTGTCCGCTCCTCTTGGCACCTTCTGGATATCCATATCTGTGCCGTTTACATAACCCAGGCTTGTTAGAGCATCAATCACATACTGAGCGACATTGGGCAATGTGCCTCCCCCACCGTTTTCTGCTGAAGAATCGTCATCTACTACCAGCAAGGTGTAAAGCACATTAATCTCGTGTATCCCTACCGCAGTACTGAGGGCATTGTTGTCCTCATTCGTCTCTGTGACCTTGTTGTTGGGGTCAACCACGACACGAATTACATATGTGCCAACCATCCTCGGCACCCATGTGAAATTCACGAGTTGAGAACCTCCATCTGGCTGTAATGTGATTGATGTATTAACTGGCGAAACTGTATCCAGTAATGCACCGTTAACATAAATATAGGCAACAACTTCCACATTTGCTTGAACGCTTGCACCGTTATTACGCACAGTTGCAGAGATGTTCACTGGTTGCATGTATCTTGGATTTATTGGCACTATATACTGGCTTGCCACTGCTAAATCTTCCCCAGTTCTATTTCCTAGGCCTGAAAGCCAGTTCACCACTTTGTACGCTGTGATTGCCTGGTCTCCCATATCTCGCATTGCCGCAAACTCAAATGTGAATGTAACGACCTTGTACTCTCTTCCACTCACCACATTTTTGTATTGAATCCCATAATACTGATCTGCACTTCCATTCATAAACACTGCCTGTACATTCAAACTTGCAAGGGGATTTATAGGCCTAACTATTGAAAATGTACTGCCATCCATGAGGGGCTGGCAGTTGGAAAGATTTATCCAGCCTACACCAGGATTCTGCCCATAGATTTGAGCAGGTAGAGAAATTGCAGGGAGGAGACCATTTATTCCGATATAGTTCATGAATGTGCTGCTCACACCCTCTAGAATGTTTTCTCCTACCAACCAAAGCTTGCCTGCAGGTACTGTGGAAGTGCCTGATAAGAATTTTACCAATTCAGCAGTGTCGTTTGAAGTAAGGGAATTATTTGTGTTACCGCTGACCCAAATCACAACATCAAAGTACTGCATCTGGGTTTCTACAGGACCGCTATCGTACTTCGGTCCATCAAGCCCGAATGGGACGCTATAAATTCGGTAATTCAGGTTAGCTGCATCCAGGGCAGCAGCCATATAGGAGGCGACATCTAGGTTGCTTCCACTTCCCATTATCGCTCCATCATCATCCACGAGCAGAATCTTTGGGGTCACAACTAGAGAGATGTTTGCTCCTATTCCATTGCTATTCCCTGGCATCACACTTGTGATGTTCACGAAAATCTTGTGCAAACCACCAGGGGTTGCAGTCCAGTACATGTAGGCCTGGCTCTGACCATAGCCCGCAACGGATACATTCGCCCATCCGATGTAGCTCCATGTGTCAGTTAGAGGGATATAATCCCAGAATGAGACATTAGATGACACTGCAGGCATTGAATTCAGGTTTTTGATAATGGCAGTAATTGTAACTGTGTCGCCTCGTGTAGGTGAGAAATTGCTGAGCAAAATCCTTTCAACGATGAGCTTCGGTGGTTGTGTTTCTTCCTGTGCTGCAGCACTAACGGTTATGGAGAGAGTTGCAGTGGAAACATGCCCCATTGTATCTGTAGCATTTATAAGTGCAAGGTATTTGCCTGCCTGGGCATTGCAGGTTATGTTCGAGGTCTCAAATTTCCATCCAAAGGTCTGATTCATTTTTACTGGTGTTGATATTCCAAGTGCAGAGAGGTTCACATAGACCGAATCAAAGTTCAGGTCATCGTCTTTTACGTTCGCCCATACCTTGAAGTTGCCCCCAATGCTAACGGGGTCTGGTAATACGCCCCTTTCCAGAATTGCAGGAGGAATTTCTGTTATTTGTGGATAGAGGATGCTAGACCAAACGAGAAGGTTTTTCACTTTATCAATTATCTGCACAATAACCGTAGAAGTGTTGGAGTATGTAGGGGCGGAATTCCATCGCCATACCTCTCCCGGCTCCCATTTTCCATCTGTCAGTGTTCCATCCTTATCTCCGTCACTCAACCCGAGTGTAAAACTCTGAGAATAATTCTCGATCCTTATGATAATTGTGGTTGCCGATGCGTACAAAATTTCTCCGCCTGCATGGGTGATGTTCACATAGAAGGAGTAGTTGCCTGCAACATAAACAGTATCTAGCTTTGCAGAGAATTCTGTGTAGGTTTTGGACATCGGAGGAGGCATTGCGTTAATCCATGCAAAGATTGAGGAAAATAGGGTTACTGTAATCACGAGCACCAGCAAAGTAGCTACCACTTCCGAAATACCGCTCTCATTTTCCCTAAGCATAAACTTTCTATTTTTCATTTTATACCACCCCTGCTTCTTTTATTATTATTTTGAACATTGACTGTTGATATAGTTATACGAGAGGAGGTATATAAACAATCTTTGGATACTACCAAGTGCTGCTGGCTCTGTTTGCACCTCTTCGGCCCGCACCACGAAAGATAGATATACTCTGCGGATATTGTGGAGATGTAGGTTAGATGATGGAGATTACAGATGGTTGGTGCAGAGCTGGTATGATTCATGGAAATATAGAATATATCAAGAAGAGAAAAGGACTTGAGGGAGTTGCCAAACTTGATAAGCTACTGAAGGAAATGGGTATTTCATTATCACAAATCAGGTCAATGCACTCCCATGACCATGTGCCCCTCACCACCCTCGGCAAATTTTTCGACGCTTCTCTTGTCCTCTTTGATGGAGATAAGGAAAAAATAAAGGAGATGGGGAGGGAGTCAATCAAGGTCTCTTTCCTGGGAAGAATGATTCTTCCATACATTTTTTCGGTAAACTATACGGGAACCTCGTGAACATTTATGACTGATCTCTTAATGTTCACGATGCGAGGTGATAGTACAGTGTTACAACTAGTAATAATACCATTCTCATCTGTCTTTGCCGTAACCTGGGGTCATAAAGAATAGCCATTACAAATCTTTATTTGGGAGAGGCATATAAAAACCTCCTTGGGTAGAAAGGAAGCATTCGCAGTGTGTCCCATTTGGAGCAAGATGGGACACCCTCTCTTTTCTAAG